>JBKPLM010000090.1:0-15490 GCA_046731655.1 Verrucomicrobiota bacterium
GACCATGCGCAGGAAGTTGACCGAATTGCGGACGTTGCGGCGCGGATCGGCATCTGGTTGCAGCGGCACCACCACTTCGGTGTCGAGATTCGGCAGAGCAAAGCTCGCCGGCAGGACGCCGACAATCTCGCGCGTCTCTCCATTTAGGTTTACGGCGCGCCCGATCACGGCTGGATCCCGGGCGTAGCGCCGCGACCACAAACCATAACTGATCACAACAACTCCGGGCGCGCCGTTGCGATCGTCTTCCGCAATCAAAGTGCGTCCGAGCAGCGGCCGCACCCCGAGCATGGCGAATGCGCTCGCGGACATTCGCACTCCCTGGACGCGTTCGGGCGGACCCGAGTCGGCAAAGCTCGGGTTGAAACTTGCAACCCCGGCCAGGCCCTCAAAAGAAGTGGCCTGGTCACGATAGTCGCAATACTCGGGCAGCGAAAAATACGTCCGGGGGTTATCGCTGCGTTGCGAATAAATCCAGAGCAGTTTTTCTGGATGACTGAACGCAAACGGCCGAAGCAAAACTGTGTTTACCACGGAAAATGTCGCGACCGTAGCGCCGATGCCGAGAGCGAGTGTGATCACCGCGACCAGTGAAAATCCCGGCGCTTTCCGAAGCGCGCGGAAGCTGAAGCGGGCATCCTGAATCGCCTGGTCGATCGCGTTTCCCGCGATCGCTTCGCGACATTCCTCCTTGAACCGCACATGACTTCCAAACTCGATCCGGGCGCGCCGCTCCGCCTCTGCCCGGTCCAAGCCATCGCGCTCAAGGGCATCTGCGCGGAACTGCACGTGTGATTGAAGTTCTTCCTGCATCTCTCGCTCCGTTTGGGCACGCGATAGGAACCGCCTCGCCATCGACTTCAAATACGCGGTGATCATTGGTCCGTCGTTCCGGTTCGTTTTCTAGTAATTCATTCGCTCATGCCTGCTGTGGCCGCGCCGCCAGGGCCGACCTGACCGCCGCGGACGCACGTTTCCACCAGTCGGTTTCTGCCTGCAACCGTTTACGGCCCTTCGCCGTCAGCTCGTAAAATTTTGCTCGCCGGTTGTTTTCCGATTTCCCCCACTCCGTCTTGAGCAATCCCTGGCGCACGAGCCGGAACAAGGCCGGATACAACGCTCCTTGCTCAACGAACAACCGCTGTCCGGAAAACTGCTCGATCCGGGAAAGGACGGCGTAACCGTGCAGCGGCCCCAGCGAGACGGCTTTAAGAATGAGCAAATCCAGTGTACCCGGCAATAGTTCTGCTTGCTCGTTCATAGTGACTCCTAAACTACTTAGGAGTCTGATTGCCCTCTCCTAAGCTGTCAAGGAGAGATTCCGCCGACTTGATCAAGTAGCGGTTTCTTGGGGGTGCCGCTTTCTGTTGATATTGCGACCCGTGAAATCACTCTTATGTCGCCGATGGCGCGCGAACTTACTGCTGAAAGCTAGTCGCCGACGAAGTCGGGCAATGACGGATCTCGGTGGTGGTGCTGGGTGTGAAGCCGCTAGCGCGCAAGGTCCAACATTCGCTGAGCGTCGAGCAAAAGCAGATCTCGACCGACACGCGTAAACGTTCCTTATTCATCGTCACCCAGAGCGGGTTCGATCTGTCGTAATTGATTGAGTTATTTTCGGGATCGTGCGGAGTGAAGACGGCCCTCGATTCGCCTGCGGCTAACACATGAAAACTCATGTCGCTCTCCGAAAACAGATGCTCCCCGGGTCCGAGTATTTTCTCGAGTGCCTCCCGCCAATTCCTCACGGGCTGCCCATCTACCATTACAATAACATGCCGGATAATCGCCGGGCCTACCCCCTTGTTGGCTAGGGTAAAGTGAATGGGCCCATTGCTACTGTCGAATTCGAGAATGGGCCCACACTGCGGCACGCACTTGCTGGCGTTGCACGTAGGCGGTTGTAAGCGGAAACGCACAAAGCGCAGAGTCCGACAAGGGTCGCAATGATGGCGTCATATCGGCTGGCGCGACGCGTCTCCGTCTTTTCCGGCACGGCGCCGATCATATCGCTGGCTGATTGAGTGTCAATCAGCGTTGGGTGTTGTAGAGCGCTTGTGCGAAACGCCTAACCAGTCCATCAACTTCTCTGACATGAAATCATTCACTGAACATCTCTGGTTCGAAGTAGCGGATCGACGCGGGTTCATCAACATCACACCGAAGATCGAGGAACTCATTCACCGCAGCGGCGTAATGGAGAGGCTTTGTCTCGTTAACGCTATGCACATCACCGCCTCGGTGTTCATTAATGACGACGAGCCAGGGCTCCATCACGATTACGAGTCGTGGCTGGAAAAACTGGCGCCGCACGCCCCGACGAACGCCTATCGACCCAATCGCACCGGTGAAGACAACGCCGACGCCCACCTCAAACGTCAGATCATGGGCCGTGAAGTCGTCGTCGCAATCACGACGGATAAACTGGATTTCGGGCCGTGGGAACAAATTTTCTATGGCGAATTCGACGGACGAAGACAAAAGCGCGTCCTGGTCAAAATAATCGGAGAGTAACGCTCGCACTCAGACTTCTGACTGGTGAGCTCTACCTCAGTATTGGCAGTCAAATAGTGTTGACAGTTCAATACGGACGTACGTATTATATCAAGGATGGGCAGGCGTTCTTTACGCGACCAAATTTTGCAGGCTGGGCTGCCAGTCCTGTTTCGGTACGGTTATCACGCAGCAAGCGTGCGCGACATTTGCACGGCGGCCGGCGCCCCACAAGGGTCGTTCACCAATCATTTTCGTTCGAAAGAGGCCTTCGCTGTGGAAGTGCTCGACCAGTACTTCGACTACTTGAAAGGATTGGTGAGCGAAGCGCTAAACGATGAGACTCTCACACCGCGCCAACGGCTGAAGCGATACCTCGACATCATTACGGACAAACTGGAGCGCGATCGGTGGATGCTGGGTTGCCTGATCGGGGACTTCAGCCTTCAAGTCAGTTCTCACAGCAAGCTTTTACGCAAACGACTCGATTCAATCTTTCGAGAGTGGCGAACACTGTTTGCATCGTGCATCGCCGAAGCCCAGTCGGCCGGCGAAGTCGATTCACACTTTGACGCCGCAGAACTGGCTGAATTCCTGTTGGCGTCGTGGGAAGGCGCCATTCTGCGAATGAAAGTGGAACGGAGTCCCGCAGCCCTTGAGCGGTTCAAAACGATCGTGTTCGAAACCGTATTCCAGCAACCGCGAGCATCTGCGGCTGCCGGGCGTCAACGCCGGACACACAAGGGTTCAACGGCGAAATCTAAACGAGAGCATAGGCAGTTATGAAACGGACTGTTGTTTTGGGAATAGTTAATGTGGCGTTGTTTGTTGTGGCATCAGCTGCATTCGCGCCGGACAAGACAAAAAGTGAGGAAGCTTTTGAGCGCCTGGCGTCACTCAAAGGCGAGTGGAAAGGAAAAATAAACGGCGTCGACACCACGTTAATTTATACACTCACAGCAAATGGCAGTGCATTGATGGAGGAATGTCGGCCCGGGGAGGGGCCGGAAATGATTACGATGTTCACCCTCGATGGCGATCACCTCATTGCCACCCACTATTGCTCGGCGAAGAATCAGCCACAAATGGCAACGTCGACGATCACCGATGCGCAGAAGCCGCTAGCGTTTTCGCTTGTTCGAGTTTCGGGTCTGAAATCGGCCGATGACTGGCACAACACCGGTCTCACGGTGATCCAGGAAGATAATGATCATCTGACTCAAGAATGGTCTTACCAGTTCAAGGGCAAAACTGGGAAAAACATCTTTCACTTCACGCGCGTCCAGCCGGGAGCTAGTTGAGATTGCTGAATGAATAAGATGAGGAATGACACGTTCGACAGGTAAGGCAGGATTCAGATCGCACATCGCCGCGGTTGCAACGGCTTGTCTGCTCAATCTGTCTGGCACAGTGTGGACAGATGTTGGTGCGACGCAGCAGAACGTTATCGACGGCAAGGTGACGCGGGATGGCGTCGATCTGTTCTACCGGGTCGTCGGTTCGACGAGTGGCGATTATGTGCTCGTCTTGAGCGGCGGACCCGGTGAAGACATCCACTCAATGCAAGGTGTTGCTGACGAGCTCGGCAAAAGATACCGATGCATCATGTGGGAACAACGCGGAACAGGCAGATCAAAGCTCCCGCGGTATGACCCGTCCACGATCAATCTAAACGCCTACATGGAAGACATCGAAGCCCTCCGCAAGCAACTGCACACTGAAAAATTTGTCATCGTCGGAAACTCGTGGGGAATGATCCTGGGCCTTGCTTATGCAGGCACACACTCCGATGCAGTGCGCGCAGTCGTCGCGCTTGGTTCTGGTCCAATCACGGCGGATTACCTCGGTGTGTTCTCTGATAATCAAAGTACCCGACTTTCGCCGTGTGAACTCGAAGTCCGCGACTTTTGGCGAGACCCTTCTCGAGAGGCAGCTGACCCCGACCGCGCCGCATTTGAACGTCTACGCGCGGCGACCGCCGCTTACTTCTACGACCGAAAGAAGGCTTTGCAGATGGCTATGGAACTCGATCCCAAGGATTACAACTTCCGCGTTCCTTCAGCGTTTCTGAATGCCGAGGGGAAGTATGACATCCGGTCGAAACTCAAAACTATCCTCGCTCCCGTTCTTCTCCTTCAAGGGCGGCAAGATCTGGCCGGAGAAGCGAACATTTGTGAAGCGCACTCGCTGATCAAAAATTCGACGCTCGCGTTTATCGACAAATGTGGGCATATGCCGTGGCTGGAGCAGCCAGAGCAAACGTGGAAAATCGTCGACGATTTCCTGGCTCACGTCCCGTGAAGCGATGCAGCCAGAAAACGGCGCCGATTCGAAATTTTATTGGAGAGACAATTAAGCGTCCGAAGATCGATCGGTCATTCGTCGTAAAAGTGGGAACAAATCTGCGTCGCGCGTTCGCACCAAACAATGTCCAAATTCACACATCAAAAAAAGATCCGCACAAAGATGGTGGTGGCTGGCGCTCGTCCTTTACACCGATCCAGGTTTCCCGCGCAGGCTAAGCTATTGGCGACCGCTGGAGTGTCATTAGCTACGGGGGCGTTATTAGGGGCCGACCCGCTGTCAGGCAGAAGGGCGAAGAGATCGTACCGTTCGTCTATCACGCGCCGCAAAGCGCACTTGATGATCTGAAACAACGTCTGACGCAAACACGTTGGCCTGAGCGCGAGACGACTAACGATTGGTCGGAAGGCGTTCCCCTCGAGAAGCTGCGCGCCCTCGTCGAGTACTGGCGCACCGATTACGACTGGCGACGCTGCGAGGAAGCGTTAAATCGTTTCCCACAGTTCCGCACCAAGATCGATGGTCTCAACATTCATTTCATCCATGTACGATCGAAACATCCGAACGCGCTGCCGATTATTCTCACCCATGGATGGCCCAGCACAATCCTCCTCTTTCGAGAGGTAATCGGGCCACTGACCGATCCGCCTGCATATGGCGGAAAAGCGGAGGATGCGTTCGACGTGGTCGTGCCGTCGCTGCCAGGCTTCGGCTTTTCCGAAAAGCCTGCTGAGCGCGGCTGGAACGCGCAGCGCACCGCGCGAGCCTGGGCTGTCCTGATGCAGCGTCTGGGCTACAAACGATACGTCGCACAGGGAGGAGACTGGGGAGCTTTCGTAACGACGGCATTGGCGCAACAACGCCCGCCCGGCCTCGTGGCCATTCACCTTAATTTCCCGCAAGTCGTGCCGGATCGGATTCCTGAAAAACTGACTCCCGATCAGCAGCGAGCGGTGGAAATCCTCAATCGATTCCGCAACGAGGGTTCAGGTTATCTTGTAATACAGTCAACGCGTCCTCAGACGATCGGGTATGCGCTGATGGACTCGCCTGCGGGTCAGGCTGCATGGATCTACGATATCTTCAACGCCGGCACCGGTGAACGCGGCAACCCGGAGGAAGCCCTCAGCCGCGACCAGATGCTCGACGAGATCACACTTTATTGGTTAACCGAAACAGCAGCTTCTTCCGCGCGCTTCTACTTTGAGCAGCGCGCCTTACTCGGGAAGCATAACAATGCAGGGCGGGTCGATCTCCCGGTGGGAGTGAGTCGTTTCCCTAACGACCTCCCCGCTCCCCGCAGCTGGGCCAGGGAGATGTATCCAAACTTGTTCTATTGGAACGAGCTCAACAGCGGAGGACATTTCGTATCGCTCGAGAAGCCCGAACTCTTCACAGAAGAATTGAGAAAGTGTTTCCGAAAGGTCCGTCAATCAGACCATCCCGACACCATTCCAGAAAGAGAGTAATACCATGGCAGACAAGTTTCTCACCGAACTGATCCGAGTCTATTTCAAAGCGTATGAAACAAAGGATCGATCAGCTCTCGAATCGACCTTGAGTGACGACTTCACCTTCACTAGCCCCGTACGATGATCATATCGATCACGCCACGTACCTGAAGCGCTCCTTAGCGTCACGCTATGCAATTAACGGGCTCGCCTGCGCGCGTGCAGCACGGTAGCATGCGCGCGTCATGATGAGCCGCTACTTCACTTCAGTATCTGCTTTCTTCGCCGTAATTGCGTCCGCGCAATCAGGTTCACTCGCGCTAGTCGGTGGTCGCTTGATCGACGGCTTTGGCGGCCATCCACTCGCGAACAGCGTGATTATCATCGACAACGAGCGGATCACCGCCATCGGCACGGTTGGCGCGCTGCAGATTCCACCCGATGCCGAGATTATTTCCACCGAAGGCATGGACGTGCTGCCAGGCCTCTGGGATTGCCATGTCCATACCATGATACTCGGTCACAGCGATTACGCACATTGGGACAAGACTTACCCGGCGCGGATGGGCAGCGAAATCATGCCAGCAGCGGCGAGACAACTGCTCATGGCCGGTGTTACCAGCGCTCGCGATCTCGGCGGTCCGCTCAAGGAAAGCATCAGCGTGCGTGACCGGATCAATCGCGGTGAAATTCCCGGCCCTACTCTTTACGTCGCCGGTCCGTTCATTCAGCACGAGCCGTATCCGGGTACCGATTACTTCCGCTGGGGCGTGAAAGGCGCGGCCGACGGCAAGGCAAAAGTGAAACAGCTCGCCGACGCCGGAGTCAACATCATCAAACTCATCGACCAGGATCAGATGACGACGGACGAAGTGAAGGCCGTCGTTGACGAAGCGCACGCGCACAAACTTCCCGTCGTCGCCCACGCACATCGCCCGGAAGAAATTCGGCGCGGACTCGCCGCCGGTGTCGATTGCTTTGAGCATACGGGCTTGGCGGCAGCGCCGGGTTATCCCGAGGATGTCTTGAAAGCCTTGCATGAACGAACAGCGAAAATGAGTCTGGGACCGCTATTTTGGTGTCCAACCATCGAAGGTTTCATCAATTACGAGGCATTAGTCGACAATCCCGAACCTCTCGACGATCCAGCCAACTACGACGGCATTCCCTCCGACATCGCCACAGACATTAAGCGCTCGATCGCGCACCCGAATCAGCTTGCCTATTACCAAATCACTCCGCTGCGGGCCAAAACAGTCCGGAACAAATTTAAACAGCTACAGGACTCCGGCGTAGTCTTGCTCATCGGGACTGACAGCGGCATCCCGATGAAATTTCATAACACCTCCACCTGGCACGAGCTTGACGCATGGGTCAATCATCTCGGTGTCGACGCCATGACTGCGATTCGCGCCGCAACTTACTGGCCGGCTGTCATGATGAAAGTAGATAAAGACTATGGCTCAATCAGCGAAGGCAAGTTCGCCGACATCATCGCGGTCCGAGGCGACGTGCTGCGGTACATCGACCTCTTGCAACGGGTCGACGTGATTATGAAACACGGGAAACGCGTGAAGTAGCGAGGCACGCCTTTTCGGGCTTTGGAACCCAGTTCTGCCCGCACTCCATCGCTTCGCTGGTCATGTGTCACTTTTGAATAGAATCGAGATCTGCGCGCTCAAGACAAAAACTTGGATTCACGCAAGGCTTGCTCAACCGCTCGCTTTGCATCCTTGTCGATCGGCTGCCAGTGAGCCACCACGAGTCGTTCGAAATCTAATGCGAGCAGTGCGCGCATGGAACGAACAAACGCTTCCTTATCGCGGATTACGAATAAACGATAGAACGCGCTGATTCCAAATAATCGCGGCAGACGCATGACGTGGCGCACAAAAAAACGCGGCCACCCGGAAGTCTCCTGTGGAAACGAAAAGAACAGGTCAGCCACCACCAGCGTGCGCGACCGCCGGTGAAACAAAGCGTGCTCGTTCATCCGCGCTCCGTCGATTCGCAGTACATCAATTTCGCCGTCCCAATCTCGGGGTGAAGGCAACAAAGATTCCGTCGGCACTTCGGTTGCCTTCGCGAAACCATCCGGAGCCAGATAGGGAATATTCGGCAGCGCCGCTCGACCTTCTTTGGCAAAGGTGTCGTGCATCAACGTCGCTTCCACTAACCAGCTTGGCTCGCCGAAGCGCCTGATTGCTGCAATGTCTTGCTCAGTGAATGGCGCCGTGGAATGAACTACGACTCGACCGTCCGCGAGTCGCAGCAACGTCACGTTTCTTCTAAAGTCGATCCCAAGCACGCGCCACGGAAACGATATCAGCATCACGTCATCGGCGATTTGGCGCTCGTTCATCGTGATCGTCTCACCGGGTCTCTGTTCATTTTCTTTTCGCGAATTCATTGGTCACATAGGAACGAAAGGGATCATCAAAGGCGTGTTGGTATTCCGACCAAAAACGTTTGAGTCCTGGTTTCGTCGCAACAAGTTCTTTGAAGTAAGCGTCGGAGCCAACCCACAGTTGCTTTGGAATCGAGCCATCAATGTTTTGATAGTACAAATATTCCCAGGAATTGAATTGCATGAACAAGTAGTTGCGGCATCGAGACCACTGGCCTTCGCTCAGTTTTTCTGGAGATGCGTAAGCCGTTTCGATTAGATCGGCCAGGCCCTGGTCCGTGATCGCCATCTCAAATGGTCGTTGCGCGAGCGACAACGCATTGTAGTGAGCCTGGCTGCGGAGAACTTTCGTATTCGCGCGAATCTGCACACCCAGGTAAATGACCGATACCACGATTGCGATCGCACCCGCGATTTCCGCGATCAACGCCCAATATTCCAGCGTCGTTCGTTGAATCCTCATGTAGCCGCTCCTTCAACGAGCCCTAACGAACTTGACTCCTGAACGCAACGTCCATTCTGCTTTCCATTTTCTACCTTCTACATTCTACTTTCTCTAGCTGCATCCAGATGAATCTCATATGACGCGCGCCGGCGCCCCGACCCTCTTCGGTCATCCCAAAGGTCTTTTCTACCTCGCCTTCACCGAAGCGTGGGAACGGTTTTCCTACTATGGAATGACGGCGCTGCTCGCTCTCTTCATGGTGAACCAGTTGTTACTGCCGGGACATGTCGAGCACGTCGGTGGATTTTGTGGATTCCGTGCGGCGCTGGAATCGGTTCTCGGGCCGCTTTCGAAGCAAGCGCTCGCCTCGCAGATTTTCGGATTGTACTCCGGTTTCGTTTACTTTACACCGCTGCTCGGCGGCATGATTGCCGATCGCTGGATCGGACAACGCAATGCTGTCGTGATCGGCGCCCTCTCGATGAGTGCCGGTCATATCGCGATGACTTTTGACCAATCATTTCTCCTCGCGCTATTGCTACTCGTCGTCGGCTCCGGTTTTTTGAAGGGCAACATTTCGGCGCAGGTGGGTGCGCTTTATCCGCCAGACGATGAAACGCGGCGGACCCGCGGTTTCGTCATTTTCAGCACGGCAATCAACATCGGAGCGATCACTGGACCTTTGCTCTGCGGTGTGCTGGCACAGGTTTATGGCTGGCACTACGGCTTTGGCATCGCCGCGATTTTCATGATCCTCGGCCTCGCCACTTATCTTTATGGATACCGTTATCTTCCTGCGCGAGTAGAACGGCGGAAGTTCGAAGGCACTCGACTCACGGCCATCGAGCGGCGCATCGTCGGCGCGCTCATCGCCGTGATGATAATAACCATCTTCCAGTCGACGGCATTCTATCAGGTCTTCAACGTGAATCCGATCTGGATCCAACAGCACGTCGCGCTCGACGTTGGCCGCTGGCGAATCCCGGTGCCCTGGTTCCAATCGATCAATTCAGTTTCCAGCGTCCTGTGCGTGCCGCTGGTGTTGTGGATCTGGCGTCGCCAGGCATTACGGCGTCGGGAGCCTAACGACCTGGCAAAGATCGGCATGGGCGCGTGGATCACCGCGGCAAGCAATCTGATCCTGGTCTTCGCAATTTTGGCTTCCCGCGATGCGCCTGTTCATCCCATCTGGCCATTCCTCTATAGCGCTGGATTAGGAATCTCCTTCCTTTACTACTGGCCCACGCTTCTCGCCCTGGTTTCGCGTGCCGCGCCAGCCAAGGTGAATGCAACCTTGATGGGCCTCGTGTTCATGAGTCTGTTCATTTCGAATAACCTGATTGGCTGGATCGGCGGCTTCTACGAAAACATGACGCCGGCGCAGTTTTGGGCAATGCACGCAGCCATCGCCGTCGGCGGCGGTCTCCTTGTTGTGCTCTTCGGTCGGCGCCTCAGTCAGACTCTTTATCGGTCGCCACAGTAATCGAGAAGATCGGCCGCATCATTACTGTTGAAACCTATTCGCCGAAGGATCCGGGCAGCGACGAGTCTCGGTGGTGGTGGTGGGTGTCAACCCGCCAGCGCGCGACGTCCAGCCTTCGCCGAGTGTGGAGCAATAGCAGACTTCGGTCGACCCAACGCTCAGACTTCTCCGCTCACCGTGGTAGCTCAGTGCCGGCCTGCTCGGCGACCATGTACTCGGCGTACCAATCGGGCCAGTTTGCATCTCTCTCCCCGGTGCGTTTTTCGTGCTCACCATGCGCGGTCTCCGCACGTCGAAGCGCGCTCGCCAGATCACTCGCAGAACCGAATGACGTCCCCGCAGTGTCGATCCGGCCGGGCAGCCGCGTCGTAACTTCCTGCAGCAGCCATCCATTGCCGTCGGGATCGGTGAACGAGGCGAAGGAGCGGTAGCTACGATGCTCAGGGTCGGGACCGCTGACCCGTAGTTGGCCAAAAATGTAGGCCTCATCCTTGCCAGCATGCACGTCGCCCGCGTCATGGAACACGTCGCTGATTTCGACGCCGCGGCCGCGCAACTCCTCGCGGGCGGCCACGATGTCGGAGACGATCAGGTACAAGCCCTGAGCGGACCCCGGTGCCGCCGCAGTGACGTTCTTGCCGAAGATGACCGAGCATGATGAGCCAGGTGGAGTAAACTGGATCACCCGGAAATCGTTACCGGTGGCGAAGTCGGCGTCGAGCCGCCACCCAATCTTCGTGTAGAACTGCTTCGCGCTGTCGACGTCAGACACAGGCACCACCAAAACTTCCAGTTTCATATCCATGATTACTGCTCCTTTTCCTTTGTATTCTCTTCCGACCCTCTCGCTTTATCTCCATCCCCCTTCCCCTCAACTTTTAGCTACCCGTCGCGCCGTCCTGGTCACTTCGTCGCTATCAGCGAAGACGGAAGCCTCGCGCGGACGCGGATCAGCTATCAACTCTCAACCACCAATTTCTTAAAGAGTCACAGTTCCGCGCAGCACTTCCACCGCGTATCCGCCGACTCGAACGTTCGTGACCTTTTCACCGTCGCGTGTTGCGCGAACAAAGATTTCACTGGGTCGTCGCGCTTCTACGCCTTGATAAATGAGAACCTGCTCGTCAGACTTTGCCACGCCATGTCGCACCAGCCAACTGACGGCGCAACCGGCAGCTGATCCAGTGGCCGGATCTTCTCCGCCATAAAAGAGCATGCGGGCGCTCACTTCGAGCCGGCCCTGGCGTTCCGGAGAAATAAAGTAGCAAAAGCGGGCGCCGGTTCCTTCCAGCAGAGCGCCGACTCTGACAAGATCAGGCTTCAAGTTTGCCAAACTCTTCAAATCGCGAATTGGCACAATGGCAAAGGGCAATCCTGTCGACACGATTTGGCTTGGCCATTCTTCTGCAATCTCGCTGCCATCACTTCCCAGCACACTCGCAACTTTGTCTCGCGGCAACGTGGGGCCAAACTCTGGATCGCGCTGATGCATCTCGCCAAAGACATCGCCGGCGACACGATTACTCCTGTCAGTTGAGTCAGCGCTGAATCGGACACCAATTTTCCCAACATTTAGATCCAGGACGATTTCGTCCGCGCTGGAAGACCTTATGTTAAACAAATACAGCGCTGCGCCCAGCGTCGGGTGTCCGGCAAACGGTAACTCTTCCTCGACCGTAAAAATGCGGACCCGCTTCCCCTCCTGTGCTTCAACTTGTGGCTCGCGCGGCAGGACGAAAGTTGTTTCGGAAAGGTTCATCTCGCGCGCGAGCGCCTGCATTTCCCGGTCGGTCAGGCCTCGTCCGTCGGTGAAAATGGCCAGCGGATTGCCCGTAAGCGGCGTTCTCGTAAAAACATCAAGCTGCACGAATTCGTAACTACGAGACATCTTTGGGCGTTGCTCTTTCAAATCCAATCCGGTTTCCGTTTTTTCTCTCAACCCTCAACACTCAACTATCAACTCCTTCGATACTGTTCGTCGCTGACCTTTTCCATCCACTCGACGACTTTACCATTCAGCGCTTCTTGAATGGCGATGTGAGTCATCGCGGTCGTCGGCGCAGCGCCGTGCCAATGCTTCTCGTTAGGCGCAAACCAGACCACATCGCCCGTGCTAATTTCCTGGATCGGGCCGCCCTCGCACTGCGCCCACCCAAGGCCCGACATGACGATCAACGTCTGACCCAGTGGATGTGTGTGCCAGGCGGTCCGAGCACCGGCCTCGAACGAGACGTTTGCTGCACGAACACGTGCGGGTTCAGGCGCCTCGACCAGCGGATCAATTCGAACGGTACCCGTAAACCAATCAGCCGGTCCCTCGCTGGAATTCTGTGAACCTGCTCTCTTGATTTCCATATTTCTCTGTCAACTCTCGTCGCGTCGCTTCTCCAGCTTGACCGCGAAAGCGACGCTGTAATGCCCGACGAACATCACTCTTTTAGTCTGAACATCGCAGGCAGATTGTCGACCTTACAGTTTTGATCCTTGACGTCTTCTTAATTTTCCCTTCCGCCTTCTTCCCTGTCCGCGACAAACGAACTGATTTCACTCAGATCCTTGCGCGAAATATCGGGAACGCGCGCGTTTTCCGCTGGATGACCGACGACGAGCAGCACGAACGGCTTTTCATGCGAAGGCCGCCCGAGAATTTTATTGAGAAAACCCATCGGACTCGGTGTGTGCGTGAGGGCGACCAAACCACATGAGTGCACTGCCGTCACCAGCAGCCCTGTCGCAATCCCGGCCGATTCGATCGCATAATAAGTAGGCGAACGCGTCCCATCAGCCAAAGTGCGGAACGGTTGCGCGAAGACCGCGATCAACCACGGTGCGGTTTCAAGAAAAGGTTTGTTAGGATCGGTCCCGAGCGGGGCTAGCGCTTCCAACCACGCTTTCGGCGCGCGTTTGGCGTAAAACTCTCGCTCTTCTTTCTCGGCCGCGATTCGGATCTGATGTTTGACCGCCGCATCGCTTACCGCCACGAAATGCCATGGTTGCAAGTTCGCGCCGCTCGGTGCGGTCCCGGCAGCGCGGATGCAATACTCAATCACTTCGCGGGACACTGGCCGATCGGAATAATCGCGGATCGTCCGGCGGCGCTGCATCGCTTCATAAAAGCTCCTCGCCCCCTCTAGAATTTCCTCGTCCGATGGAATGCTCGCCGCAGTGTAAGGACGCGTAGGCGGCTTGTTTCGGCTCCGATCTCTCATCACCGTGAGGAAGCATGCTTCCCACGAAGTGGTTTTACCCTCTCAACCCTCAGCACTCAACTTTTCTCGTTGCTTCGTTTGATCTCTCAACTCCGTAAAGGAGCATGGCTCCCACGGAACTTTACGCTCTCACTTGTCGCACCGTAGTTTTAACGAAGGAGGAACTATCAATCATCAATTCCCCTGCCGCTTTTTTTGATTTCGATATTCTAAATCTTAATCGCTTGAAACCTGACACCGCAGTGCGTCTTCTTGCCAAGCTGCCGCTCGGAAGAGCGGCAGAACGGCGAATGAGCTGCCGGGGACTAGCGTGCCGCCGGCAGCTCATTTTATTCCTGTTAGATTCTATTGGTTAGGCCGTTTTGTTCAGGTTGGGCGGCGCTTCCATAGTATCTCCTGTGGAATCTCACTTCGCTTACTCAACAAGCTGTGGCTCGCCGTATATGAAGTCATCCATCACGACGATGTCACGCCTGCGATCGTCATTCGGCCCCGGGGCGACGTCGCCCGTTTCGATCCGGACCGACGCGATGCGTGCGTCGTCAAACACGATGCCGAAGAAGGACAGGCTTCCATCGCCCGGCGAGGCCGGAACGAAACTGCTGAACAGCACCCTACCGTCTTGGTCGAAGTACTCGATCAGCGTGCTGGCGTGGCGGTTTCCGCGCTTTCCGCCCGGCCCGCTGCCATCTGGCTCGTCAACGTCTGTAAACACCGCGCCGAAACCTCTAACCGTCGCCGGGACAGTGCCATTGGTCCCCGGTATGAAGAACAAGGCTTCGGTAATGTTACTTCCTCCGGGAGTGAACAACCGCGATGGGCTGAAGGTGCTGAAGATAGTGCCATAGGTAGGATTACCAAAGAGCACGGCCAGCCCGCCCTGGGGCCCGCCCGATGGAGGAGCCTGCGAAAGGCCTAACCCCGGTGTGGTAAACTGACTGCCGCGAGTGTTCAGGAACACGTTGAACGGCGTTATCGGAGGTGTCGTATCCAGGACGTTGGGGTTGCCGCCATCCCAGTTGATCTCGCGACGACCGTTTTGGAGCGGCCCTGGGTTGTTGCCGTTGTTGGTTTCAAGCCCCGGAACAGCGCGGAACGCATCGACTGTGCTCTGAATCGAGGCAGCGTTTGGCCCGGCCGCCTGGAACACAACCGGCGCAACAAATTTCCCGCGTGGGTTGGGTGGCGGGGTTCTCTGTGCATGTGCAGTCTCGCTAACTGGAAGTAGCATCGACAGCAAGCCAAAGGCGGCTATGAGGATCGAACGAATTGGCAGCTTCATCGCTGCGTGCTTTTCTCTGCAAGCAGTCGAAGACTGATGATTGTTTGAAGTTACTGATTGTTTAGTTTGCATATGTTTTTCTTGTTTGCTTTCTGTTTTGGTTTTTCCGGCGTGTCTGTTGTTATGCCGGTTCATGTGGTAAAGCGGAAAGGCGGCCTGAAACCCGCCACGACTCCGCAGTTTTTTTGGGTCCGCCTCCACCATGCTGAAAAAACCCTCGATCGTGTTAGGATTTGTGGCGTCGAGCAGCCTGTATGACGACGCCCTCTTCCACGCGACAAGAGGTCACCCAACTGCTTGGCGACTGGAGCGGTGGAGAAGCTGTTCCCGCTAGTGCAACCCGAATTGCACCGGCTCGCCCACCATCATATGAGCCGGGAGCACGCCGGCCATACCCTGTAAACCACTGCCATTCT
>JBKPLM010000091.1:0-9450 GCA_046731655.1 Verrucomicrobiota bacterium
CCCAGCTAGCTGGGAAGCGCGTGATGCCGCGCACGAACATCTCGTGCTCGCTGAATTCTTTGCCATGCAAATGCTGATTGTGTCGCGACGCGCCGATGCCTCAATTCGACAGGGCGAGAAACACTGTGGGGCAGGGGCGCTGCTCGACAGGTTTCTCACGTCGTTACCATTCGAGCTGACTGCCGCCCAATCCAAAGTGATTGAGGAAATCCGGCACGACCTGGCAGCGAGTCATCCGATGAATCGTTTGTTACAGGGCGACGTGGGCTCGGGAAAAACGGTTGTCGCCATCGCAGCGATGCTACTCGTTGTGGAGGGCCGCTATCAGGCCGCGTTCATGGCGCCTACGCAAATTCTCGCGGAACAACATTACGATGTCTTGCGGCGCTGGCTCGAGCCGCTGGGCGTGCGCCTGGCGCTGCGAACCGCCGCTCGGCAGGAGGAAAGCGGACCATTGCCACTGTTTGCGGATCAAGAAACTTTGGGAAGCGCACGCTTGCAGCGTACTGGCGATGGCATTCTGCCATCGCGAACTTCTTCTGAAACCGATTCAGCATCCGGTGCGCAGTACTCGCGCCGTCTTCCACATTTCGAAAAACCTTGGGCGATTTACGCCGTGACAATCGCAACCAGGCATCGGCGCTGTCTGAGTCCGCAAGCTCGAACGCTTGTCTTGAACGCATGGCGTCATTTTCACAACGCCCGCTACGAACTCTTCGCCATCTGTGTCATGCCCGATCATGTCCACGCGCTCTTTCAACCCTGGCCACAAAACGAAGCTCCGAGCGACGAGGCGAAGTTCTGGTCACTGACCGAATTGATGCGGTCATTGAAATCATTGACCGCTCGAGAGATCAACCGCACGGAAGGAAAAACCGGAGCGGTTTGGGAGAAAGAAACTTTCGACCGGTACGTTCGATCGGATCGCGATCTGGCGGAGAAGTTTCATTATATCTTGCGAAATCCTTGGGACGCAGGTGTCGCCAGACAGAATGAGGAATACTCGTGGGTCTGGACGCCGCAGGATGAGACGCACATTGCCGGAAGTTCGTCGCCGCAAAATGCGGCGACCAGCACGCTGCAAGCGGCCGCTACCCAGACACTGTCGACGCGCGACGAGCCCCAGATCATCGTCGGAACGCACGCGTTACTGTATGACAAAGTTTCGTTTTCGAATCTCGGCCTCGTTGTGATTGACGAGCAGCATAAGTTTGGTGTTGCGCAGCGCGCCCAATTGAGCGCGCGCGAACCAGCGCCTGACGTGCTGGTGATGACTGCCACACCGATCCCGCGCACGTTAACGATGACTATTTACGGTGACCTCGATGTCTCAACCATCGATGAGATGCCGCGGAATCGGGGGAAAATTATTACCGCCGTGCGCGACGAGTCGAAGCTCGGCGAAGTGCTTTCCTTCTTGCGAACACAATTGGAGGCGGGGCGCCAGCTCTATGTGATCTATCCGTTGATCGATGAAAGTGAAAAGCTCGATGTGAAAGCCGCGGCGGCGGAGTACGAATTGTGGCGGGAACGTTTGCATCGGTTTCGCTGCGAGCTGCTTCACGGCCGAATTCCCCCATCGGAAAAGCAGGAAATCATGGAACGCTTTCGCCGCGGTGAGACAAGCGCGCTGATCAGCACGACCGTGCTCGAGGTCGGCGTAGATGTGCCTAACGCAAGTGCGATGCTCATTGAAAACGCAGAGCGTTTTGGGCTTGCGCAACTGCATCAGCTTCGCGGACGAATCGGACGAGGGGAGCACAAGTCCTATTGCATCTTACTCACCTCAGCCCAGGTGAAAGAGGCTTCGGCAAAACTAGCCGTTTTAGAAAGAACGAGTGACGGTTTCGAAGTGGCGGAAGCAGACTGGGAATTGCGTGGCCCAGGCGACCTGCTTGGCACGGCCCAGAGCGGCCTGCCTGCGCTCAAAATCGGTAACTTAAGGTCGGACGCGCATTTGATGCAGCGCGCGCGCGCGGCCGCGGTATCGATCTTGGAAAAAGACCCCCGTTTGGAATTGTCTGAGAATCAACGTTTCCGGCGTTTAATTGTCGAACAACAGGGACGAACTTTTTCCAACGTTAGTTAATGAAGAACTTTGCGAAATTTTTGCTTTTTGTCCTGATGGTTAGCGCGGGAATTTCTTTGCTGTACGACTATCGCCTGAAGCACGGGGGTCTCAATCTATCTTCCGGCCGGAAACCGGAAAAATACACGCTGGCATCGAATCCCAGCGTGGATCCAAAGCAAGTCCCGTCGCTGGAAGCGTTGAACCGGGAGCGGCGCGAACTCGTCAAAAGCGTGATCCCCTCCGTTGTCGCCGTTAAAACATCGAAGAAGGTGGGTATTCGGCGGGAATACGAGCTGGATCCGTTCGAATTTTTCTTCCGTAATCGGCGGCAGTTTCGTAGTCCGCGCGATGAGACCCTCGTGCAAAACTCGCTTGGTTCTGGTGTGATCGTAACAAACGAAGGCCACATCATCACAAACAGTCACGTGGTCAGCGATAGAGAAGGGAATCAGGTTGATCAGATTGAGGTGCAATTGAGCGATGGGCAGACAAAGAAAGCGCAGTTAGTCGGCGCGGATTCTGAGGTTGATCTGGCTGTGCTCAAGATTGACGATCCAAACGTCAAACCGCTCAAGCTTGCTGATTCCGACACGGTGCAACCGGGAGATTTTGTTCTGGCCATCGGCAATCCGTTTGGATTCGAGGAAACCGTTACAGACGGAATCATCAGTTCGAAGGGTCGGCCGAATCGGACGGATTTCTTCGGTGATTTGATTCAGACCAATGCTGCGATTAACCCCGGAAACAGCGGCGGACCGCTAATCAATCTTCGAGGCGAAGTGATCGGGATCAACACGGCAATTGCCTCGACTACCGGCGGCTCGCAGGGAATCGGTTTCGCTATTCCGTCAAACACAGTCCGCACAGCGCTGGAAAGCTTGTTAAAACAGGGGCGAATCATTCGCGGTTATCTCGGGATTCAGGCGCGAGCTTTACAGCCCGATGGAAACGGCTCAGACACAGACGGCGTAACAGTTACTGAAGTAGTGCCTGGATCGCCCGCAGCCCAAGCAGGGGTTCAGTCGGGCGATCTCATCCGCAAATTCGACGGACGTGACGTCAAGGATTTCAACGCATTGCGAACTCTTGTAGCCCAGACTCCACTGAATAAACAGGTAGAGCTCGAAA
The DNA here is from genome assembly GCA_046731655.1 of Verrucomicrobiota bacterium. GTDB lineage: Bacteria > Verrucomicrobiota > Verrucomicrobiia > Chthoniobacterales > UBA10450 > Udaeobacter. The sequence continues at coordinate 3,200 of JBKPLM010000091.1, forward strand.
TTATGCGCGGCGGAAAACCCGTCAAGGTGACGACGCAGATTAAAGAGCAGCCTCTTGATTCTCGAAGCGCCGGCGTTTCCCCACGACGAGGTCAGCCGCAGCAACAACTACCGCGACAACCAAACGATCAAGAAACGAGCAACAGTCCTCTTGCGTCGATTCACGTGGGAGAGCTCACTCCACAGACGGCGCGCCAGCTCGATCTGCCAAACAACGTGCAGGGCGTATTGGTTACCGGTGTTGATCCTGACAGCGGCGTGGCGGAATTGCAAAAGGGCGATGTGATTGAGGAAATCAATCAACAACCAGTCACCTCGGTGGCCGATTACAATAAGATTGCTGCCTCATTAGATCCCAACCAACCGCAGGTGCTTTCTGTTTGCCGCCACCGAATGCGCTCGTTTCTCGTCCTGCGACCGCGATAGCTGGTAGGGACGGCGCGCCGCAGTTGCCGCGGCGATACATCGCGTGCGATGTCCTACCAAGCCGACAGTTTCAGCACGGGATCGCGTGACGCCGGCAAACACCTGAAAGCATTTCCCAAAGCGCGTCCAGAACGCGGTTCACCGAAGCTTTCAGTGGCTTGAAATTGCAGTTGTCGACGTAGCGACTCAGCATTTCGCGTTCAGCGGCAGAGTGCTCGCGGTCTGCTTCAACGTGAACAATGAAATATTCGTAGTGATCGGGTTTTGTGAATCCGTAGTGCTTCTTGAGGCCATCGATCTTCGATTCACAAATCGCGGGGATTTGGCTTTCGTACGCGTACAGTGCGGCGAGAGCTTCCGCCGTTGATCCTTGGCTACAAACGGAGCGGAATGTGTCTATCAATTTCTTCGTCTCCGGTTGTTTCTCGCTTCGCCCGAGCTCGGCATCTTCGACGCCGAGACCAGCGGCAAATTTTTTCCAAAGCTCGGGATGATTTGGCGAGCCAGCTTCTTCGTCGATCAGATTGTTGAGCAATTGTTTCCGCGTGGCCTGATCATCGCAGTTCGTATGCACGGCCGACAGATAAGTGGGAAATGCCGCGACGTGATGATAGTACTGCCGAGCGTAATCCGCGAGCGCCTCCTTGCTCAGTTCCCCGCGCGTCCACGCGAGATAGAACGGATGCTTTAACAGGTGTTTCTCTGCGATGTCACTGTCGATGTTGTCGAGATATTGGTTCATAAATTGGTTGAGTGTGCTTATAAGCGCAGGCCAGATCACCGCAAGTGGGTTTTTTTTGATAATAGCCCAGCGTTTCAACGCTGGGCCAACCTGAGTTCGGACATCTGCGATCGGTTTTGGCCGTATCTTGGCGGAATCGCAAGGGAAAATAAAATGAAAGCGCTCGCGATTGGCGGAATTGCGGATCACGTGCACGCGCTTATTTCATTGCCGTCGACATTTTCCATCGCGAAGGCGATGTAGCTTCTCAAGCTAATTCGTTCGAATAGCAGGAAGGATATGGCGCATTCAGCGCCGGTATTTCCGGTATCGACGCCACGATCTCCTGAATTCGGGACCGAGCCGAGCATCATCGCAGGAAATCGTTTCGAGAATTTCAGGCGATGCTTCAGCGATATGGCTTTGATTATGACGAGCGAATGCTCGATTGATTCTTTCGTCCCTCTGGGACTCGACGTCGTTAACAAACGTGCTCAGCCTTAAAAGGCTGGGCTATTTTCTTTTGCGTCTATCCACGCTGGTGTGGTGGGCTCACTCCGATTTCAAAATGTGTTTGATGCCGCGGACGGGGATCACGACCCAGCTGGGGCGATTGTTTAGTTCGTAGCCGATTTCATAAACTGCTTTGTCGAGCAAATAGGCTTCGATCATGATTTGCAAGTCCTCGCTGTTTTGCGGGATGAAGACGGCACTGCCTGTCGTCTTCAAATAGCTGTGCAAAAAGACGCTACCCATGTGACGATACCAAAGATCGGCCCAACGTTCCAAAAATGGTCCGTCTTCCTTACGCATGGCCGGCTGCCAAAGGGCGCTGTAGGCGGCGTACTGGAACGAGCGCATCATGCCGGAGACATCGCGTAGCGCGGAGCGTTTTAGTTTACGCTCGCTGAGTGGTCGTGCCGGTTCGCCTTCGAAGTCCAAAATCACAAAGTCTTTTCCGGTGTAAAGCAACTGACCAAGATGATAGTCGCCATGAATCCGAATTTTCGCGGCACTGGTGCGGCGATCGAGTAGCCGTTTTTCGCGGGCGAGTATCTCTTGTTCTGCACCGAGTACTTCCTTTGCTTCGTCCCGAAAGGCTGCCGGAAGATCGGCTAATTTTTTTTCTAAAAGAGTAAACGCGCGTCGCAGCGACGCCCTCATATTTTGGTAAACAGAGCGCTGCGCCATCGCGTTGAATGGCTCGGGCCGGAACGCAGGATCGTCCGGATACGAGGCGAGTGCGAGATGCAGTTCCCCGGTGCGTTGCCCGAGCAACTTCATTTTTTCAGGATAAACGCCACCGAAAAGCTCATCGAGCAGCGCTCCCGGGGGCTCGATTTCATTCTGAAGATCGGCTTTGCGACCGAGTACCCGCTCGTAATAACGGCCGACTGCGTCCAGCGTGAGCGACCAGACATCACCTTCGTTAGTAACGGCGCGCTGTAGCAGACATACCACCGTCGGTTCCGCTTTAGCACGGCGATATTCGAGTGCGCCGATAAACGCCGGCACATTTGGAAACTTGGTGTGTTCTGTAAGAAACCGAGTTATTTCAACGTCCGGATTAACGCCATCCTCGATTTTGCGATAGAGTTTCAGAAAGAACTTATTATCAAAGAGCATTGAGGAGTTGCTCTGCTCCGCGCCTAAGACTTGCGAATTCTGTGGGCTAGTGAACTGATCAGCTTCGAAATCCTTGGCAGTAATGCCGACCAGTTCGCCAGCGCGAGCCTTTACGATCTCGCGCCTCGCGATCGTATCGAACAACCGTGAGCGGCATTTCACGTCCCAGGTCGCATCTAACAGAACGTTTTCACCGTTACCCGCGAAACGCGCGATGATGGCGTGCGGTGCGGCTTGAGAAACGGCGCGCGCAGTTTCACCGGAGGCAATGCTGACCGGGAGGACATATGTCTCAGTGGGTGCGTCGAGATAGCTGACTTCGACGAGCCAAAGTTGAGCACTATCGGCGTCGTCCGAGATCGAAGGTTGCTCAACGATCTTCAAACTGCGAAAGGTTCGCGCCTTCGAACCGAACCAGCGGCAGGTTTGGAGGTATCGAGGTAAAATTTCGCGTTCGATTGCGGCGCGTTGACCATTGGTGAGCAAGGTTTCCAGCTCCATTGGTGCACTGATCACTGGCACCGTCCTCTTTCTTGGCGTGCGGCGCCCGTCAGTCGGCGAGTGCAGGGCGAACCAGTAGTATGCATGCGGCCCAAGGGTGATGACGTAGCGGGATTTTCTAATTGGGCGAAAAAGATTGCGGCTAAAAACTTCCATCGGCACGAACCCAGCAAAGCGGGAAAGGTCTAATTCCGCTGATTGCGCGAAACGGGAGAGGTTCACTATCACCAAAACGATCTCATCTTCATACCGGCGAAGGAAAGCGAGTACCTTCGGGTTGTCGGGATAGAGAAATTCCAGCGAGCCGCGCGAGAACGCCTTGAAATTTTTCCGCATGGCGATGACCCGTCGCATCCACCAGAGCAACGACGAGAGATTTTTCTGCTGATTCTCCACGTTGACGGCTTCGTAGTGATATTCAGGGTCGATCGTGATCGGAAGATAAAGTTGCTGTGGGTTTGCTCGTGAAAATCCGGCGTTGCGGTCAGGGCTCCACTGCATCGGTGTGCGGCAGCCGTTGCGATCGCCGAGATAGAAATTGTCGCCCATGCCGATTTCATCCCCGTAGTAGATGATCGGGGTGCCCGGCATCGAGAACAGCAGGGTATTAAGCAGCTCGATTTTGCGACGGCTGTTTGCCAGCAGTGGAGCAAGACGCCGACGGATTCCAAGATTTATCCGAGCGTGGGGATCGGTAGCGTAAACGCGGTACATGTAGTCGCGTTCCTCGTCGGTGACCATTTCCAGGGTCAGCTCGTCATGGTTGCGCAGAAACATCGCCCACTGACACTGTTCGGGAATCGACGGAGTCTGCTCGAGAATGTCGATAATGGGGAAGCGGTCCTCCATCTGCAACGACATGAACATGCGTGGCATGAGCGGGAAGTGAAAATTCATGTGCGATTCGTCGCCGTTGCCAAAGTAAGCGGCCGCATCTTCCGGCCATTGGTTCGCTTCGGAGAGCAGCATGCGATTTGGAAATTTCGCGTCGATGTGGGCTCGGAGCTTACGGAGGTATTGATGCGTCTCTGGCAGGTTCTCGCAGCTCGTGTTTTCTCGTTCGTAAAGGTAGGGGATAGCGTCAAGGCGAAGCCCATCAACGCCCAGTTCGAGCCAGAAATCGCAGACTTTCTCAACGGCATCGTGCACCGCCGGATTATCAAAGTTCAGGTCTGGCTGATGCGAATAGAAGCGATGCCAATAATAGGCTTTTGCGACTGGATCCCATGCCCAGTTGGATGTTTCGAAGTCCTTAAAAATGATTCGTGAATCCTTGTATTTTTCCGGGGTATCACTCCACACATAGAAGTCTTTATAGGCGAGATCGTCGCTGGAGGTACCGGCACCAGCTGCAGCTACAGCACGCCGCGACTTTTGAAACCATGGGTTTTGATCGGAAGTGTGATTGATGACCAGCTCCGTGATGACGTGCAGATTTCGCTGGTGCGCAGCATCAAGGAATGCGCGGAAATCATCCAATGTGCCGAAATTTGGATTAACGTCGAAGTAATCGGCGATGTCGTATCCGTCATCCCGCAGCGGCGACGGGTAAAACGGCAGAAGCCAGATGGCAGTGATGCCGAGTTCCTGAAGATAATCCAGTTTCTCGATCAGTCCGCGAAAGTCGCCCATCCCATCGCCGTCGCTGTCGCAAAACGTCTTGACGTGCATCTCGTAGATGACTGCGTCCTTGTACCAAAACGGATCAACGTTCGTTTGAGTCTCCCCTTGTGCCATGCGTTTAATTTTTGACGCACAAGACGCGCAGCGCAATCATCGGTTCGTCGATTGTTTCGCGAGGCCTGCGTTTTCTTCCTAGAATAGAAGCGGCCACCTTGCCGTGGCCGCTTTCACAAAAAATCTATGCCTTAATATCGCTTAGCCTTTGATCTTCATTACCTGGCTGGCAACACATTGCCATTGGCCCCCGCGTTGCACCCAAGTGTCGGTGTAGCGAAATGTGCGATCAAATGGTTTGCCATCCTTGGTCGTTCCCTTTTCGTGTGCAGTGCCGATAACGACCGCAACGCCTGGCCCGTAGCTGCGCACTGCCAGCCTTTCATTTACGGCAGACTTGTACGTGTCTTTATCCTTTTTGATCTCAGAAATAACGCCTGATTTGCTCATTACCCTTCCATCCCAATAAACGCCGCTGAAATCGCTGGCGACGAATGATTCGGCGACTGAACTGTTGTGAGCTGCGTAAGATGCTTCCCATTTGTTTTCGTTGTCTTTCAGTGTCGCTTCTACGCTCATTTTTTTTGACGGCGCAGCTGCAGCCGACGAACGCGCTTTCGCTGGAGCCGAGGCTTTCTGGGTTGCCGCGGGAGCCGTGGTTTTTCCTTTTTTCTGAGCCGCAGTCTGTTCCGAAGGCGTTGTCGCTGCCGTTGTTTCGGCTGCTGGCGTGGGAGTTTCCTGGATGGTAGTGGATGGTTTTTCCTCAGGTGCCGGAGAGGTCGTTTCCTGGGCCAGCGCTAGTGTGACCAAGCTTATTCCAGTAATGCCGATTAGAGACGTGATTAATTTCATGTGGGCTTCGTTTGATGATTTCCGTCGACGCACAAACGGTCTCCGATGTGACGAGAGGCAGAGGCCAATTTGCATTCGACCCGTTTACATTTGCGGAGCGTAGTGGAGTCGCCAGCGAAGGGTCAAGTTTTATCCCGAAGTGCGATCCAAGTGCATCGGGTTGTACTTGGAAACCGGTGGACGAAGTCATTTGCGCAGATTAAGAGACTGAATGACGAGTCTGCGCGTTCTCCGCTGATTGATTTTTTGCAATTTCCTTACCTTTCATGGGACGATCCAAACTCATTTCTTCCACTCCCCGCAAACTTAAGAAGCGGGTGCAGGTGCCAAAATCGCGGGCACAATCATTTTCTGTTGCGCCACAACTCGAACCTGGGGCCGCGAGCGACTTGGAATTGATGAAAGCGATCCAAGCGGAGGACCCCGATGCGCTTTCTCAACTCTACGAT
>JBKPLM010000092.1:0-5895 GCA_046731655.1 Verrucomicrobiota bacterium
AGTTGTTTCTGTCGCAGGTCATTAGCTTCTGCATTGTTGCATTCCTTTTGCAACGATTCGCCTACAAACCGATCCTCGCCGTCCTGGAGCAACGCCGGCGCAAGATCGAAGAGGGACAGATCAACGCGGAGAAAATTAGAAAGGAACTCGCCGACGCGGAGAAGCGTTACCAGGAAATTGTCGCGAAGGCGAATGCGGACGCGCAAAAAATGATTGATGAAGCGCGCGACAGCGCTGCGCATCTATCCGAGCGCAAGCAGCAGGAGGCGATTGCGGCTGCAGAGCAAATCATTGCCAAGGCGCGCGAAGCCAGTGCGATTGAGCATGAGCGTACCATGGAATCTTTGAAGCGGGAACTTGGGCGCCTCGTCGTTGATACCACGGCTAAAGTGGCAGGGAAGGTGTTAACGCCGGAGGATCAACGGCGCTTACAGGAGGAAGCAGCTCGTCAGCTGGCCTGATGAAGATCAATAAAGAAATTCGCCGGCTCTCGCGTGCAATGCTTCGGGCAAGTTTTACTGATGGCCAGCTTGACCCCGGGAGGACCTCCTCGCTGGTCGATTCGCTTATCGCCAGAAAGCCGCGTCATTACATCGAGGTCCTAAAAAATTACAAACGTCTGCTTCGTCTCGAACTGGAAAAGCGGGAGGCCAAAATCGAGACAGCAAGAGAAGTGGATTCCGCGACGAGTTCGGAGCTCGTGGCCAATCTCAAAAAGAAATATGGTGGCGACCTGACAACGCAGTTCGTTGTTAAACCGGAGCTTCTTGGCGGAATGCGTATTCGTGTGGGGAGCGATGTATGGGACGGAACGGTGCGCAACCGGCTCGAACGTCTCCAACAAGAACTTTAATCAAGGCAAAATCATGAGCAGCATACTCGAAGAGATCGAAACGAAAATTGAAGGACTGAAAACGGCGACAACCAAAAGCAACGTCGGCATTGTGCGCGAAACGGGCGATGGAGTCGCCCGCATTGAAGGGCTGAGCGACGTGATGCTCAACGAGATGATCGAATTTCCAAACGGAGTATTCGGTCTCGCGTTGAATCTGGAAGAAACTGAAGTCGGCGCGATTCTGCTGGGCGACCCGACCAAGGTTTCCGAAGGCGACGAAGTTAAGACGACCGGCCGACTTCTTTCAGTTCCCGTTGGCAAGGCGCTTTTAGGCCGTGTGGTAAACACACTCGGGCAGCCGCTCGATGATAAGGGGCCGATCAAAACCGAAACATTTTACCCGCTGGAAAAAATTGCGCCTGGCGTCATTAAACGCCGCAGCGTCAATCAGCCGGTGCAAACCGGCCTCATGGCGATCGATGCCATGATTCCGATCGGTCGCGGTCAGCGCGAGCTGCTCATCGGCGATCGGGCGACAGGTAAAACCACCATTGCCATCGATACCATCATCAGCCAGGCTCGCCTGAACAAAGCTGCGGAAGACGCGAAAGATTCCAATTATCGGCCGCTCTACTGCATTTACGTCGCCGTTGGCCAGAAAAATTCCAACGTAGCGCGAGTGCTCGATGTTCTCGATAGAGAAGGCGCCCTGCCTTACACGACGATCATCTCTGCGCCTGCATCCGACTCAGCGACTAATCAGTATCTGGCGCCGTTCGCCGGCGCCGCGATGGGCGAGTGGTTCATGGACAATGGAATGGACGCGCTCATCATCTTCGACGATTTATCGAAGCACGCAGTGGCTTATCGGCAGGTTTCGCTGGTGCTAAAGCGTCCGTCCGGTCGTGAAGCTTATCCGGGCGATGTATTTTATTTGCACTCGCGATTACTCGAACGTGCCGCGCGCATGAGCGATGAGTTCGGCGGCGGCTCGTTGACCGCATTACCGATCATCGAGACTCAGGCCGGCGACGTGTCCGCATACATCCCGACAAATGTGATCTCGATTACCGATGGGCAAATCTATCTTGAGACTGATCTGTTTTATCAAGGGGTGCGCCCGGCAATTTCCGTAGGCCTCTCTGTCAGCCGCGTTGGATCGGCGGCCCAGATCAAAGCAATCAAGCAGGTTGCCGGCAAGGTGAAACTCGATTTGGCGCAATTCCGTGAGCTGGCTGCATTCGCGCAGTTCGGCTCCGATCTTGATGCGGCAACGAGGGCGCGACTTGATCGCGGTCAACGCATTGTCGAGCTTTTTAAGCAAAAACAGTACAACCCGATCCTTGTGGAAGAGCAGGTAGCGGTAATGTGGGCGATGCAGAACGGCTATCTCGATTCAGTGCCCGTCGACCGCGTCAAGGAGTACCAACTCAAACTTCAGGATTGGCTGCAAACACGGAAAGCAGGATTGCTTGGTTCGATCCGCGAGAAGAAGGAAATCGACAAAGATCTCGAGTCGCAATTGAAAGCGGCACTAGATGAATTCAAGACGACTTGGCGATGTTTTGTTTGAACCAGTTCGATCGAACTATGACTTCGCGCCGCAAGATCGCCCATCTGGAAAGCGCGATTTATTTGCTTCGCGGCCAGCGCGTCATGTTCGATTCGGATTTGGCGGCGATCTACGGAGTCACAACGAAACGGCTCAACGAACAGGTAAGAAGAAATATCTCACGTTTCCCAGAGGACTTTGCATTTCAGCTTACGGTTGAGGAGCTTACAAAGTTGAGGTCGCAAATTGCGACCTCAAGTTTTCATGGAGGGCGCCGCTATCGCCCCTGGGTTTTCACCGAGCACGGAGCGATCATGTTGGCTAGCGTGCTCAACAGCGACGTCGCTGTTCAAGCAAGTGTTCGTGTTGTGCGCGCATTTGTTAGGCTGCGGGAGATGGTTGCAGCAAACGCGCAGCTAGCCGTCAAGCTTGAGGAACTGGAAAGACGACTAGACTCACATGACAAAGCGATTGTTGATCTGTTCGCTACTCTTAAACAACTACTCGAGCCACCGGAGCCGCCGAAGAGGCGAGAAATCGGCTTTCATGTCCGAGAAAAGGCCGCGCACTATCGCGTGCAACGCAGGTTGAGAATCAAAGATCGAAATTCGAAAATTTCCTAGATGGCGAACACGCAGGACATACGACGCCGGATAAGATCGATCCGCAACACCGCGCAGATCACCAAAGCAATGCAAATGGTGGCTGCCTCCAAGATGCGCAAAGCGCAGCAGCACGCGCTTGCGGGGCGCCCTTATGCCGCGTTGATGAATAAGGTTCTTGTTTCACTGCAAAAACGGACGGACCCGAGATTTCATCCACTTCTCGCTATCCGCCCGCTCAAGAAAGAGTTGGTGTTAATTATCAGCACAGACAAGGGGCTCTGCGGAGCGTTGAACACGAATCTCTTTCGGGAAGCCAGCAACTTTGATTCGGCTAAAACAGCGTTTGTGGTAGCGGGAAAGAAGGCGCGACAATTCATTGCCCGGACAAAACGCGAATTATTGGCTGATTTTGAATTGAAAGACTCGCCGACCTTCGTTGAAGCGAAGCCGATCTCGAAGTTTTGCATGGAGAAATTCCTCACGCGCGAGGTCGACAAAGTCTCGGTGCTCTACACACATTTTATCAACACGATCAGCCAACGTACGGTGGTACAGACACTGCTGCCGATCAGTAGTTTTGATTTGCCGAAAGGCGAAGCCGCTCAGGCTGAAAGTAAAGGTGTCGATCCAATGATCGGCTACGTATTCGAGCCTAACGCCGAGGTCGTTCTCGATTCGATGCTTCCGTATTACGTCTCCTACCAGGTTTTTCAGATGATTCTCGACGCGCGCGCGTCTGAGCACAGCGCCCGCATGGTGGCGATGAAGAACGCCACCGATAACGCAAATCAATTTATCAAGGATCTTACCCTGGAATACAACAAAATGCGTCAAGCGGGTATCACAACCGAGTTACTCGAGATCGCCACAGCCCAGATGGCACTCGGTGGTTAGTCAAAATTTATGAATAAAGGAAACATAGTTCAAGTAATCGGTCCCGTAGTTGACGTGGAATTTGCAGACGAAAAGACGCTGCCGAAAATCTACAACGCCCTCGAAATTGAGTACGAAGTGAATGGCAATCCAACGAAGTTGACACTCGAAGTCCAACAGCATCTTGGCGAAAGCTGGGTTCGTTCTATCGCAATGTCTTCGACGGAAGGGTTGAAGCGGGGAATGAGCGTAACCGATACGGGCGGTCCGATCACCGTACCAGTAGGGGACGCGGTGCTTGGCCGTCTCTTTAACGTCACCGGCGATGCGATTGATAACCGAGGCACGGTGAACTACGCGAAGCGTTATCCAATCCATCGGCCCGCGCCCTCGCTCACGGAGCAAGACACCACGGCAAAGATCCTGGAAACCGGGATCAAGGTCATCGATCTCGTTTGCCCATTTACAAAAGGCGGCAAAGTCGGCGCATTCGGTGGCGCGGGTGTCGGCAAGACTGTTGTTATCCAGGAGTTGATCAACAACATCGCCATGAAACATGGCGGCGTTTCCATCTTTGCCGGGGTAGGAGAACGGAGCCGGGAAGGCAACGATCTTTACAAGGAAATGAGCGAAGCGGGCGTGATCGATCAAAAAGACTTGTCGAAGTCGAAAGTAGGGATGGTCTTCGGTCAGATGAACGAACCGCCGGGCGCGCGTTTACGGGTTGCTCTTTCTGCGCTTGCTATGACCGAATATTTTCGCGACGAGCGCAACCAGGACGTGCTTCTTTTTATCGACAACATCTTTCGATTCTCGCAAGCGGGCTCGGAAGTGTCAGCGTTGCTAGGCCGAACGCCGAGCGCGGTGGGTTATCAGCCAACGCTTGCTGCTGAGATGGGTGATTTACAGGAGCGAATTACATCCACAAATAAAGGATCGATCACTTCGTTCCAGGCCGTCTATGTTCCAGCGGACGATCTCACTGATCCCGCGCCGGCAAACACTTTCGCGCACTTGGATTCGACTATCGTGCTCGAGCGTTCCATCGCCGAGCTCGGAATTTATCCAGCGGTCGATCCGTTGGCATCGACATCGAAAGCGCTGGCGCCGGAGATAGTGGGCGAGGAGCATTATGACGTTGCGCGAGGCGTGCAGCGCGTTTTGCAGCGTTACAAGGATTTGCAGGACATTATCGCGATTCTCGGAATGGATGAATTGAGCCCGGAGGACAAGATCACTGTTCATCGGGCACGCAAGATCCAGCGGTTCCTTAGTCAGCCCTTCCACGTGGCAGAAGTTTTCACCGGCTTCAAGGGCCAATATGTTCCGGTTGCCGAAACAGTCCGCGGTTTCAAAGAAATTCTCGACGGTAAACACGACGATGTACCGGAACAAAATTTCTACATGAAGGGCAGCATTGATATGATTAAGGAAGGCTAACGCCTCATCGTTACAACGTGAACCGTTACATTGTTACAACGTCTCCAATTTGTCCGATCTTCCGATTTAACCGTTTAACGACTTAACGAATCACTTAATTCCCATGGCCACCCTGAAGCTCGAGATTGTAACGCCCGAGGAAAAAATTTACTCCGAAGACGTGGAGATGGTCACGTTGCCGGGTTCGGAAGGGGAGTTGGGCGTTTACCCCAAACACGTCCCGCTGCTGACCACGTTGTTGCCGGGTGAGCTGCGTGTCCTGAAAAACGGCCGCGAAACTGCTATGGCGATAGGCGAAGGTTTTGTCGAAATTAAGGCCGACGCCGTGTCGGTTTTAACTGACATGGCGCTGGAATCCGAGAAGATCGACATTGCTGCGGCCGAGGCAGCGGTCGAGCGCGCCAAGGCCGCGATGAAGGAAGATCAGACCCCCGAACAGGTAGCAGCCATTCAGGCGTCGCTGCAGAAAGCGCTTGCTCAGTTGCACGTCAAACGCCGCCGCCATCACGGCTGATGATTGTGGCGGTGCTTGCTGCGACGAGCGCCAGTTTATTTTCAAAGTCGGTTCTTGCCCAAGCAGAGCCAACCAC
>JBKPLM010000093.1:0-27468 GCA_046731655.1 Verrucomicrobiota bacterium
GCACTGAGACTTGCAGCATGAAAAGAAAATCTGAAACACAAATTTTGACGGAGGACCACGCCCGCGATGCTCTGCTTCACGGCGGCACGGTAGATTCATTCGTTAACCCGTATCATCCTGACCTGCGCTTCCCGGCATTCCGCGCGTATATTAAGGCTGTCCGTAACGCATTATTTCGCCCACGAAGAGGCAGGCGGCCCCCGTCAACGTAGCTTCCCACGGCCTTTCCAGCGATATTTGCGCGCTTTCGCTAAACTCACAGCCCGCCGCTTTTCGTTCGGCTCGCGTCCTAGCAAAGAGCGGAAGAGCAAATTTGATTTGTGCGAGCTTCGGCGGCAAATTTTTTGAGTCACGTCTCTGTCACACTTTCGACTCGCAGAAGTTTCTTGAGCGCGAGCGAAAGTAGCGGAAGACGGCAGCATGAAAACCCCTCCAAAAACGCGAGCTAGCGATGTTAAGCCCTTTGTTCTTGACGGCTGTTGGGCCCTCGATCGCCTTGACCAGCCAACCATGCGATGGCTTAGCGAGGAAGCGAAAACGTGCGGGGGGTCGCCGATGTCATCTACGAAGCTCTCGAGTCATTCGTCGCGAAATGCGAAGCCGAGGTCGACCTCGAAAATAAAATTATCAAGTTCCGACGCCACCGAAGCCGCAGCCGTGATCGAAACACATGAGCACAGCTGACAGTAGCTAGTTTAAGCAGACCACCCGCTGGCGGTCGCGATGATTCGTTTTGGCTGCATGGGCTGCTGGCGCGAATCGCCGATTCCAGTTCCAGAAACGCCGTCAACTTTTCCCCCGCTCGGGCAACGAAACGCTTTCCGTTGTCGCGGTGTGCGTCTGCAATCCAGATCGTTCGCCTATTGGAATCAATCGCTGAGACGGCGCCCTAACTTCAACCGGCTTGGCGAGATCACCGATGATTTCCCAGTTCCCTTTTCGCTTCCTTCCGATCATGGTGAATTGAAATAAGCGGGAACCTGCCGCCGTGCTGTGGCGGTTGAGAGAAAAGCCGCCAGTAAAAGTACCGCCACGATGGGGACGCGTTGCACGAAGCGAGACTAGTAAACTTGTTCGGCAAACGTCAAGACTGAGAGTTCTTGCCCTCCAAAGGGCCGCCGAGATGATATGAACGGTCCGCAATTACTCGCTCGAAGGTTCACGATTGCAGTTGCGCTGCTTTTCAGCGCGGGAGCGGCAACGTCGCAGCCTGTCACATTTGATTCGCTATGCCCATCTTAGATCATCCGTAGCCCGAATTGTGACGTGTCTTGGACTCATCGAAGTCCCACGTGCGGAAATGAAATCGTCGGAAATCCGAACGCTTTCCGTTATGCGTTGTAATCCACTCCGCTCGTTGTTGTTATATTTTGTCGCCAACCCACTAGTGAGCGAATCGTCGGATGGTTTGACGGTCACACCCTTATTAAGAATGCGTGTGAGGTTCTGCCCTAAAAAATCGCTCCAATTTAAGCTCCTTATTGAAAGCACCTTGTGATTATCTAAGATCAATGCAAATCAATGTTGGCATATTGTAAGCTTCAGGAATTTTCAACCGGCTCTGGAGGTTTGTTTTATGATCTTGCACTTGCGACTTCCGAATAAATTCGTTCTTGGCCTGTTTAGCTTAACTGGCGTGACTGTTGCCGGGGCAGTCTGGGCATTTCATGGAGATGCCCCTATCGCTTTTCCAAAGGGCCGCGCTTTTAGTGTAATAGGTGCGACCAACGGCGAACATAACCGTGCCACAATTAGTACCGGCCGAGGAAGCGCGCGCGGAAAAAGTGGACGAGGCGGCAGTTACGTTTCGCAGATGCTCACGCTGGCGGCTGGAGGCTATACATCGCACTTCAGCCTTGAGGGTCGCAATTTCGGTTTCGGTGCCAATGGAGTCGACGTTAACGGTGTCCAAACAGAGAGCAATTCAGACTCATTTAAGGACATCAGCGCCAATCTTGGAAATCTAGCCGCGCGCAGCCACAAGATCGCCTTTGCCGAAGATCGTTCTATTCCCCGGCGCGCCCGGCAACACAATAATGGTGAGCCGGCATCCGTTCCGCCTCCCATTTCCGTTCCGCCTCCCATTTCTATACCGCCTCCCATTTCCATACCGCCTCCCACGTCCGTTCCTGATTCCGGGGACACCTTTTTGTTGTTGCTGTGCTCCGCAGCAGGGCTACTCAGTATGGGGAGGCTCGCCTCTCGGCAGTTAGAAAAATAGATTCCACACCGCGCGCCGCCGGCGCTGGCGATAGTGGCAAAGTCGAGAGTATTGCGCACAAGGCGCGGTTTCACTCACCGCGTTTAGCAGCGCCTTGATTAGCAACAAGACTTTTCGGCTGGCGCGCTCTCTCTAAAGTCTCATTCGCGGGTCTAAATGAAGTACTCGGAGATGATCGCCGACAAACTCAGCGCGTTCGGTTGGAATTGGAGTGTCTCTCAACGGTTGATTCTAAGGGGCGAACAATGTTCGTCGCAGCTCAAATGCCGAACGAAGTGCGACTGTCAGGCAAGATCCTACACGCATTCGGGGTTTAAACTCGCTACAAAATTCGTCCGCCACCTCTTAAAATACCCGGGGTTGAATTTGGTGCGGTGCAAGCTGGAATGTCAAAGGAAGCTGAACAGCTAGTTGGAAAATACTTCCGCAGCGCAAACGAGAACAACAAAATCGAATGGCAGGGCGTGGTGATTGGACAACCGCAGTCCGGGTGGTATCTCGTGCAACTGTTCGATTGGATTTCAGGAGAGCCAACGGAGCAAAGACTTGTGCCAATCGAGAAGATGATCGGCTGGTTATTTTATCCTGATGCGGACGCGATGACGCTTGGCTCAAAACCTTCACAACATCCAGTTACAGAATCACGCCGTTAAGCTGATCCGCTGATGTGGCGGACAAAGGCAACCGATCGAAACGTGAGTTGTCAGAAGCCATTGGTACAAGGCCGCTCCGGGTTTTTTTCGTACAAGCTAAAACTGGCCGTTCAAACGGACGGCCAGTCTTATCCAAGCTTTAAAAAATCAAGGCCGAAACGCTCCGATGGCACATTATCGTTTTTCGCGTTCTTGGAAACAAGAGCGCTAACTCCATCAGCGGTATTTCGTGCTCCGGTCGTGTTCATCCAGTACTGGCGCTGCAGGTCGTTCCGATTCAGGTTTATGACAAATTGATATAAAATCTAGCAATGCTGCGAACTTAGTCTCGCCGTTACCGTAGAAACGAAGTGGGAAGTAAAGCCCTATTGGAGGCGCCTGCTTCAATGACCGCTAGCAACCTTGCCATCGACCCCGTACGTGGCTCATCGCTTTCTTCATTAGATGACATTCCAAACTCGATGGAGTTTAACCTCTTCAAACCACTCGACGGCCTGATCAATGGTGGTGTGGGCGTCGGGCACTCCGCCCGCTTGCCTACTTGCTGCCCGCTTACCCGGGAGCCTTTGCGCACACCGACCAGCAGTTTCAGTTGCTCGAAGCATTGAAAAACCTGAAGAGAACTCTGTAGTGATCATCTCACACCAGAAGAGCTACGGCTAATCACGCAAGCGCATAATTTCCTCGACGAGCGACTTCGAACACGAGTCATCTGACCAAGCCGTGCGGCAGTCACCCCTGCCGCGACTCTGATCGCCGACTCTAACTCCAAAAACGCGCTCAGCCTTTCATCCTCACGCACAACGAAACGCTTTCCGTTGCCACGATGAGCGTCAGCAATCCAGATCGTTCTCCCGTTGGAATCATGGTTGCTACGATTGGCAAGGCCAGCTCGCGTGATGCAGCGATCGGAACCGGGATCGCCGTGGACAAGATGCTTGCGCTGACGGGTCAAATACCAACGGTGCAGATAGCCAACATCGTGATGCCCACTGAAGCAGAACGCGAAGAGCGCTTGCAGATTCACGCGAAGCTGGATGCAATCGCGCGCAGACTAGCAGCTGCGCAGGCTCCGCGCGAGTAGGCACACACGCGCACGCGGAGCGCCATCACTTTTCTCCATGCCCGGCGGTCACGGCGTGGTCAAACAAGAGCTGATGTCCTTCGCCGATGTCTTCTGCCTCTGCGCGCTTGCGCTGTTGCTTTTGTTCACCACGTGTTCGGCAGTGAGCTTTCCGAGGCGGAAGTCGTCTCAAGCGTGGTTCGAGATATTTGGCGTGCTCTGTGTCACGATTGTGCTCCTCCTCGGCACGCTTAGAAGCATTCCACCGGAAGCACTCTTTCGCAGGACACCACCGGCCAAAAGGAAGAATTGCCGCCAGCTTGGTGGGCACGACTGCCGTCGCGTGGGATTGATTGGCCGAGGAAACGGCTCCCGGCGTAGCAAACAATCATTGTTACTTAACGTCGTTAAGCAGTTCGGACAAATTCGGACGCAAAAAGTGCGTTTAAGTGCGCAATAAGCGCAATGATGGCCTAACGAGCGATTCCAGTTAACGAATGTTGCCGCGCAGGCTAGTGCAGTATTTACGCGAAATCGCGAAATCTCGTTTTTGGGTTCGAATCCCGTTAGGGTCGCACTTGCTAATGCTGGCGATCACCGGCGTGCTGCTCGCGCTCGTGGCGAGTTTTGTGGATCTCAAGCCGGTCGTAGATCAGAACTTTTTCTTTTCAACGAACGATCCCGGCATTCAGCAGACCAAAAAGATCGAGCAACATTTTCCCTCACAGCCAGAAGTGATTCTGGCGGTGTCGTCGCGCGACATCTCTTCGCCGCGATATCTGGAACGAATTCAAAAACTGACGCAGCGAGCCCACTCGATTGGTGGAGTTAGCGCGGTCAAAAGTTTAACCGAAGGACCAAAAAGTTTTGAAGATGCAGTAAAGAGCCCGTTCTGGAGCCGCCTGCTGATCGCGGACGATCGGAAGTCCAGCAACGTGATCATTTTCATGAAGGGCAGGCATACGGAAAAACCAATCCAGCGCCTTGAACAGATCGTGCGTGAGCTCGACGGGCGCGATTTCCGGATTCATATCGCCGGGCCGCCTTATGTAGTGGAAATGCTCCGGCGCAGCCTGGCGCACGATTTCCGCTACTTCAGTCTTACGGCTGTTGTGCTGTTTGGCCTAACGATGGCGGCTCTGTTCCGGTCGATGCGGCTGTTTGTGGGAATGCTTTGCACGTGCATCAGCGCCGTTTTGTTGACGTTGCTTTTGCAATCGATGCTCGGTCACAAGATTGGCATTCTGACGGTTAACCTCGGCACTATCGTGTTCGTGATCGCGTTGTCGCACTTGGTTTACATGACCTTCAACTGGCAAACGTTGGCCGACCGTGCACACCGCATGTGTAAGGAAAGTCCCAGTCTCGCAGCGGACGCGCGACGCATGACTTTTCCGCCCTCGTTCTGGTCGATGATCTGCGCGTCGTTAGGCTTCGGGAGCTTACTGATTGTTCAGGCGAAGCCGTTGCGCGAACTCGGGTTTGGCGGCGTGCTGGGCACAGTCGTGGCGTTTGTTTGCGCGTATTTGATGTATCCGGCGTTCCTGCGCTGGTCTGTGCCGCGCAAAAGCAAAATTGTCGAGGCAGAACCGAAGCACGCATTCTGGTCGCGCCGCTTTGCGCTGCTCTCGTTAGGCGTCATTTTGCTCGGTATTGGTTTGGGATTCGGCCTGACCAGGGTAAACACAGATCCGAGTCTTCTCGATTATTTCAAGCCGAACCAACCATTGCGCGATGGCTTGGAATTTGTGGACCGCACCGGCGGCTGCAACCCGCTAACGCTTGTCGTTTCGTCGGCAAGCGGAAGCAGGCTTAACACAGACGAGGCTTACAAGAAAATGTGGACGTTGCATGGTGCGCTGGAGAGTCAGAAACAGGTCGGGACAGTGATTTCGCTGCCGACTCTTCTGGCCGAAGGCGATCGCACGCCGTTCTCTTTTCTTATCAGCTACGAAAAGATGATGGAGATCATGGAACAACCGAAGTACGCGCGCGTAGCCAAGAGTTTTGTGACTGATGACCGCACGGAAGCGGTGTTCATGCTCCGGATGATCGAGGGACGTCGGACGAAATATCGTGTTGATGTTGTCGATGATCTTCGTGCTGTCTGCCACAAGTATGGATTTAAGGCTAAGCTCGTAGGTGGCATCTATTATTTACAGGGCCGACTGGCCAAACTGGTCGCCGAAAGTCTGGTGACTGGTTTGTTTTGGTTGAATTTGTTGTTTGTTGTCATCGCATGGGTGGTCGCGCGATCGGTGCGCGGCGCAGTCGCGATGATCGTCAGCCTCACGGTTGTGCCGTTATCGATGCTCGGCGGCATCGGCTGGTTCCATGTGCCCGTGGACATCATTTCCGCGCCGGCTACAAACATCTGCATCGGGATTGCGATCGATTCGATGATTCACCTCGTCTTCGGCGTCCGGCGCGCGCAACGCGACGGTAAGAAAGGATGGGACGCCTGGGTGACTGGACGCGAAGAACAATGGCGCGGAATTGTTTATTCCGACGTGATCATCGCCGCAGGATTTGCTATTTTCGTACTGTCGGATTTTCCGCCGACGCAGCGTTTCGGCCTTGTGGTCTTGGCGGGATGCATCATCGATATCCTCGCAAATCTTTTTGTCCTGCCGCTGCTGGGCGGCGCGCCGTTGAAAAAGCGCGTTTGAGGACGCGCCTGCAATGGATATTTTGAAAGCCGATGCAGGCCGCGTTTTATCAGTCTAAATCCGATCAGCCGCATCCGGGGCGAGCGCGCGCGATCATTAAAGCGCATCCGGAAGTCCGGCAACTGATGGTACGCAATCCGTGGACGGCACTCATTGCCGTCTCAATCGTGGTCATGCAAACAGGCATCGCGTTCGAAATGGGAAGACTTGGATTCGGTTACTGGTGGCTCAGTCTTCTCATTGCGTATTGCGTAGGTGCGTTCGCCAATCATGCGAACTACGTCATCATTCACGACGCAACGCACAATCTGGTTTTCCGGAACAAAGGCTGGAACAAGATGGTGGCCGTCATCGCCGATCTTCCCAATCTCATGCCCGGCGCGATGGGTTTTCGCGTTTACCACCTAAAGCATCATTCGCATCAGGGCGATTACGAATACGACGCAGACCTGGCGAACCATTGGGAGGCACGGCTGGTTGGCAACAAATGGTATCGCAAGGCGATCTGGCTCATGCTCTTTCCATTTTTTCAGGTGACGCGCCCGCCACGTTTGAAGGCGATCAAAATGTGGGACCGCTGGTTCTTTATCAATTTTGCATGCGCCGCGCTTTACGACGTAGCAGTGGTTTATTTTTGCGGTTGGCCAGGATTTCTTTATCTCGTGTTCGCATTTTTCTTTTCGATTGGATTGCACCCGGTCGGCGCTCGCTGGATTCAGGAGCATTACACGTACGATTTCGACCAAGAAACGTTTAGCTATTACGGACCAATCAATCTTGTTGCGCTAAACATGGGGTATCACAACGAGCACCACGACCTGCCCTCCATCCCGTGGAACAATCTGCCGAAACTGCGCGTAATGGCACCGGAATTTTATGGCAACTTGAAATATCATTCGTCGTGGAGCCGGTTGCTGTTCCAGTTCGTTTTCGACAAGCGATACAGTCTCTATTCCCGGGTTGAACGAATGAAAGAGAGGACGAGCTCTCGACCGGTGCCCGACATAGCGGCCAACCAAGTTGGCAGTCTTGATCTGAGTGCGAGGCCCATTAGTTTTTAGCAATGGCGGAGCGATTGTACATCTCGAATAAGAACGAGACGATCCGGATGTTCGAGAGCGACTTTATGGAGTTTTTTTCACGGGTGCATCCGGTGACTCCGTTGGTGCTCTACCTGCCGGTGATCGGCTACATGCTTTACGTGTCTATGTGGCAGCGGCAATTGTCGATCGTAGCAGTAACAGCGCTGTTTCTGCTCGGCGTTTTGCTCTGGACGCTGACCGAGTATCTCATCCACCGGTACGTATTCCATTACGAACCAAAAACTCGTTGGGGAAAACGGTTGCACTATGTGATTCACGGCGTGCACCATGATTATCCGAACGACGCCCGACGGCTCGTCATGCCCCCAGCCATAAGCGTCCCCCTTGCGTTTCTCTTTTATGGTCTGTTTCTTCTGGTTTTTAGGAGCCTGACGCCGGCTGTGTTTGCCGGTTTGGTTTTTGGTTATGTCTGCTACGACATGCTTCATTACGCAACGCACCATCTCGCCATGAAACGCGGCGCATGGCTTTGGCTGAAGCAGTATCATCTCCGCCATCACTTCAAGGATGATCACGTTGGATACGGCATCAGCTCGCCGATTTGGGATTACGTTTTCCGCACGACGCGAAAATAACGGCGTGACCAGCTTTGCGACCTGGCCTGTCATCCCGAGCCGCGAAGACGGCGAGGGCGCCCACCTATGAAGTATCCGGCACACACAAATCAATTAATGCACTCCATCAGCTTATGGGAGGCCCTTCGCGCGCTCAGAATGACGCTGTAAAGTGCAGCAGCAAAAGTCTTGTCCTCAAATCCGAAACCCGCTAGATTGGCTGCCCCGACACGAAACCGCCGCGGCGGAGAACTTCGTAAGGAATTTGTGAACCATAAAAACTCTCAATTTTGCCGGGACGCGCCGTCCGTTGGGACGGGAGCGAGCGAAAGGCGGTGTACCCTTTGATGAATCAGGACCCGGCAAAACTTAGTCTGAGCAATTTTCTCGCACATGAAACGAGTGATCCGCTCGAGCCGCCGCCCACATTCACGCATTGGATGCAACAAGCCTCGTTCGCGGTGGAACTTTACGAGCCGGAGCTGCTCGCCAGTGCCGATGCGCGCACGACTATTGATTACAACGGCCGGCCGCGATCGGTGATCAACCTTTGTTCCTACAATTATCTCGGCTTGGCAAATCATCCCGAAGTCATTGCCGCAGCGCAGGAAGCGTTGAAGACCCACGGTCTCGGCGCGTGCGGTTCGCCGATGCTTTCCGGCATGACGGACCTGCACCGCGAGCTTGAGCGGCAGGTCGCAAAATTTCTCGGGCGCGAAGACGCCATGCTTTTTAACAGCGGATTCGGCGGCGCGCTCGGAACCATCTCCGGTCTGCTGCGCAAGAACGACGTAGCGATCTTGGATAATCGCTCGCATCTGAGTTTGCGGGACGGTGCGGCGCTTTCGCGATGTCGCGCGGACAAATTCGAGCACAACGATCCGGCGTCGCTCGATAAAGCGTTGGCGCGCAAACAAGGTCGCCGCCAACTCGTGGTGATGGAAGGAATTTATTCCATGGATGGCGATTTCGGCGACCTGCCGGCGCTACTCGATATCGCAGAGTCGCACGGCGCGCGCGTTTTTGTCGATGAAGCGCACTCGATGCTTGCTTGCGGTAAGCACGGTCGCGGCGCTGCTGAAAAATTCGGTGTGGAAGATCGCATACCGCTTGTTTACGGCACATTTTCAAAAGCCTTTGGCGCGCTGGGCGGATTTGTCGCCGGTTCGAAGGAGACCCTTCGGTACCTGCGTTTTTACGCGCACCCGTATGTTTATTCGTGTGCTTTGCCCCCCGTGGTGGTGGCGGCGATTTTGAAAGCCCTGGAAATCGGAACGCGCGAGCCGGAATTGCGGACAAAACTTTGGGAGAACGCCGATTACTTTCACTCGCAACTGCGCAACGTTGGCATCGATACGGGCGGGTCGACAACCTACATTATGCCGCTGGTGATCGGCGACCGGGAACGCATGTACCGCTTAGGTCACGAATTGCGACGGCGCGGTTTGTGGGTCGCGCCGGTGGATTACCCAGCGGTGCCGCAAAACAAGATTTGTTTCCGTGCCTGCGTGACTGCCAAACATACCCGCGCCGATCTCGATGAAGCACTCAACATTCTCGATGACACGCTCAAAGCGGATTCGAAAATTAAGGCGACCACGTTCCGATTGCGCTGCAAAATGTCTGAGCTGGCGGTGAGGATGAGTTCTTGATGCCGGCACAGGTTGTTCGCCCGGCGGCCCCAAAGATCGAATCGACTTTCAAAGCGCGCGAAGTCGAGGGAATCCTGGATCTCCATTTCTACAGGCCAATAGGGTTTTGGTTGGCCCAGTTTTTTGCGTGGCTCAAGATGACTCCAGCGAGCGTGAGCTTGCTGGCCGGCATTTGTGGCGTCGTAGCGGGACACCTTTATTACTATCGCGATTTGCGCATCAACACGGTGGGCATGTTGTTGCAGGTTTGCGCTAATACACTCGACAACGCGGACGGTCAGCTGGCGCGCCTGACTCACCGGGAAAGCCGCGAAGGTCGCATTATTGACAGCATTGCTGATCACCTTGGGTTCCTAAGTATTTACGTGCATTTGACTCTCCGCTACGTTGTCGAGGGTTCATCGCCTGCGATCTGTCTTCTTGCTCTTGCGGCCGGGATCAGTCACGCATGGCAAGGCGCCGCGGCCGATTATTACCGCAGCACGTATCTTTATTTTGTTACGAACCGAGTGCGGCTGGGATTGGATTCTGCCTCAGGCCTGCGATCCGATTATCAAAAGCTCAGTTGGCATTCCAAGCCGTGGGATAAATTCCTGCTCGCATTGTATCTGAACTTTACTCGTCAACAGGAAATACTCGCTCCGCATCTGAAAAAGTTGCGCGATACAACCGGCCAACTGTTCCACAGCGAAATCCCGGACTGGCTGAGCACGCGCTATCGAAATCTGGCCAGCCCGACGTTCAAGTGGTGGGGCCTATTGATGACGAACACCCGGATGCTGGTTTTGTTCGCCCTCCTGTTCATCGGTCAGCCGATTTATTATTTCTGGTTCGAGCTGATTCCGCTCAATTTGCTGTTCGTTTATCTTCTGTTTCGCCAGGACAAAATGGCCGAGTCGCTCCTGAAAATCGCGGATCTCTCGGAAAACCCGGCGTAGTTATCCTTCCGCGTGTCGAATATTGAAATTTCAGAGGTGAGTTCCCGCCAGGAACGCGATGCATTCATCAAGTTTCCTTGGCGAATTTATGTCGACGATCCGGCTTGGGTGCCGCCGTTAATAATCGAGCGCAAAGAATTCCTCGATCGTAAACGGCATCCGTTCTACAGACATGGCGATGCCGCCCTATTTCTTGCGCGGAAAAACGGCGAGATCGTTGGCCGAATCATGGCGAGCGACGACCCGAATTACAATGCGTTGCACCAATCGAATGTCGGCTGCTTCGGTTTGTTTGAGTGCATCAACGATCACGAGGTAGCTGCCGCGCTCTTTGAACGCGCGGAAAGTTGGCTTCGCGAAAAAGGACGCGCTGAAATCATGGGGCCGATTGACTATTCAACGAACTATGTCTGTGCACTATTGATCGATGGCTTCCAGTTTCCGCCGACCATCTTGACCGCGCATAATCCCCCGTACTACCGGCAGCTGATCGAGAGCTGCGGTTTTACAAAAGCAAAAGATTGGTACGCCTGGTGGTTTGCGGACCCGGCAAGAGCCGCGGCGCGTTTGCGACCATTGGCCGAACGTTTTCAGAAGCGTTTGGCCGTCACGATCCGGGCTGGAAATCTCAGGAATATTCGCGATGAAAGCAGGCGGCTGCGCCAGATTTACAATCAAGCATGGGAAAAGAACTGGGGTTTTGTGCCATTCACGGAAGCGGAAATCGAATTCATGACGCACGAGCTCAAGCAGCTCGTTATTCCGGAGTTCGCGCTCATTGCCGAAGTCGGCGACGAGCCGGCGGGCTTCATACTCTGTGTACCGGACATCAACGTCGCCCTGCGTCATATCAATGGCCGGCTTACCGCTTTCGGATTGCCAATTGGCCTTGCTAAACTTCTTTATTACAAGAGCCGCACGCGAACCGCACGGCTCATTGCGCTTGGCGTGATCGAAAAATATCGCCGTACTGGCATTGCCGAAATGCTTGTGTTGCGGATCGTCGAAGACGCGATGATCAAACGTGGATTCACAGGAGAACTCAGTCTCACGCTTGAAGATAATTTCAGGATCAATCGTTTTCTCGAAGCAATCGGAGCCGAGCGCTACAAGACATATCGAATTTTCAAAAGGACACTGGGCAAATGAGCAAGCCCCAAGACGGCTTCGTTTCACGATTTTTGAATCGGCCGATTTCGCGCCGGATAACGAGTTTTCTGCTCAAGTTTCCGATTCATCCCAACACGTGGACGATATCGACCTTTGTTTTGCCGCTGATCGCAGGCGCGTTCCTGGTGCGCGGGGATTACGCCAGCGTCGTCATTGGCGCAGCTATTTTTCAGGCGTTCAGCATTGTCGATGGCTGCGACGGCGAAATCGCGCGCTCTAAAAATTTGGAATCGAAGTTCGGGGAACGTTTGGATTATTTCTGCGATTTTCTCGCGAGCCTTATCTACGTCCTCGCGCTTGGCTTGGGGCTTCATCATTCAGCCGAAGGGATTCTCTGCGCCAGTTTGATTACGGCAAACGAATGGCTTTTGCGAGGTGGCAAGAGCGAAATGCAGATGGTTTCGGCAACGCTGCATGAATCGTTTTACGCCAGGCACCACGGAATGATCGGGCATTCCGGGTTGCTGAGTCTCGGCGACCGATTTGTGTGGTGGGTTTTCCAGCTAACCAAGCGGGACATGGCGATCCTCGTTTTTCTCGTGCTTGCGTTATTTGGTCTGGCCGAGTGGATCCTTCACCTTTGGACGACTGTCGCCGCGGCAAGCCTGATTGTGACGGCGATCGCTACGATCAGGTCTGGAGCGGGTCAAGGCGATGTCGTTCGGCGCGAGCCGCGATCATAAGGCTGTCCTCTGCCGGAACGACGCATTCGTGCGCCATATCAGGTTAGTGTGCTCCGCTCCGAAATCCTTCGAGATTTGATTATCTGTCTCTCTGCATGTTGCAGCATCTGCGGAGTGTCCACGTCCTGCCACCAGCTCTCGCCTATATCTATGGCACGGACCTTATCATCGCGGGCCATCAACCGAATTCCATCAGCCAGACTGCAATCGCTGCTGGAGCTACGGGACTTCGCACGCTCGAGATAGTCGAAGATTTCGAGTGGACAAACAAACAGGCCGATATCAATCGCATTGTAACCGCGGAGGTTTTTCCCGATGTGAGTGACGCGGTTCCCTTGCGTTCGGACTTTCATCGCGTCTTCCAAATCAAAAATGGAATCCAACTTCCAGTCCACTGCGATGTTGAGTAGATCGCCGCACGATGAATCAATGAGACGATCGATTATCGCATTGTCGAAAAGATGATCGCTCATCGTCAGGAGAAACGGTCTGGCTACGTAATCGGCCGCCTCGAGCAACGAAATGCCATTTTGTTTTTGCCAATCCCGGTTTTCGATAAAGGAAGCGCTTAGGCCAGAAGGAATTAGCGGTGTCACTCGTGCGATCATGCGCTTGCTTTCGTAGCCGACGACGAAGTTGAGGGTTTTGATTCCAGCGGTGATTAGTGCGTCCAGTATGTACGAAATCAACGGGCGGCCAAGCATCGGGACGAAAGGCTTTAGAAAAGTTTTGTCCGACCCGCGCAAACGCGAGCCTTCGCCGGCCATCAGGATTATTGCTTCAAAGGGACGAGTCATGCGCAGTGATCGGTTGGTCGATTACGAGCACTTAGGCATCCTGTCTGATGTGTGGTGCGGGTTTCTAGCCTGCAAATGCGCACCCAAGGATGTTCGGGCGACGGGTCACGCTGGAAGCCTGAGTTACGAGAACGAGTAAGAATAAGAGTCATATGCCGTAATATCTTTTCAGACCCCACAGCCGCACGCGCTGTGGAAGAAATCTGAAAATCAGCGGAGCAATTTTTGATTGAAACAGATCGCCAACCGTTATCCGGGGGGGCGGACGATCTGCATTGATCAATTTGAGAACATACTTGGCGACGAGGTCCGGCGTGGGCGCCTTTTTCATATTGCGCTCGACCACTTCCCAGGTCGTGGCGACTTTTGCGCCGTAGCGCGGATTAGCCTTGGTACTCTTGATCACGCCCTGATTAAATTCCGTGCGAATGTCGCCCGGCTGAAGATCAACAACGCGCACACGGGAATTACCAAGCTCGAGCTGGATTGACATGGTGAAGGTTGCCAGAGCCGCTTTCGCGGCGTTGTAAGCCGCCATAAACGGCACTGGGAGCCGGGAAGCTAACGAAGTGACGTTAATGATCAATCCTTCGCCACGTGCCTGCATGTGGCGCAGTGCGAGTTGCATCAATTGGATTTGACCGAAAACGAGAATTTGAAACTGGCTCGCGATCGTTTCCAAAGGAACGACCTCAGCGGGATCAAAGTGACCGGCTCCAGCATTGTTGATCAAAACATCGAAGTAGCCAGCTTCGGCAAGCGCGGCATTGAATGCTTCCTTAACAGAAGGCGGATCGCTCAGATCGAGGCGGACCGGATGCCATTGCGGCATTTTTGGTATGCGATCCAAATTGCGCGATGTACCCCAAACCTCATGCCCCTGCATCACGAGTGATTTAGCAATGGCGAGGCCGATTCCGGAGCTTGCTCCGGTGATAAAAACTCTCTTCACGACTTGGAAAATGGTTTCGCGCCATGGGAGGCAGTGCATGTTGCTCCCGCATTGATTCCTATTTTAACTATCGGCCTGATGCAACAATGTCCTATTCAGCAGTCTCATTATTGTGCAAGTCGTGTTAAGGGCTTGCCAGGCTTTAAGATGTCGATCTTGTCTCAATGTTGCCGTTGATTTCGGTTGTTCTGGTAGTCCTGGGTGCGCTGGGAATTAAGCGTCTGCTTCCCGCCGCCAGAAAACGTCGGCGACAAGTCCGCTTCATTCGTAAAACGTTGGCCGCTAACTGCACCTTCGATAATCGGCGTGTCATCGCATCACTATCGACGGTACCCGATCGGATCAACAATTTGAGGCCGACGATTCGATCCCTTCTAAAGCAAACGCGGCCGCCGGATGAGATTGTGCTGGCCATCCCGGAATTCTCGGTTCGCGAGCGTCGGCCTTATGTTGTGCCCGAATATCTTTTGCGAATGCCGCGGGTGCGTGTTTTGCGTTGCCGGCAGGATTGGGGACCAGCAACAAAGTTTATCGCCGCGATTCAGGACGAGCTGGCGGCTGGGCGGCAGAATACGTTGATTATGGTGGTAGACGACGATCGCGTTTACCCGCGAGATGCGCTGGAAACTTATCTCCATTATAGCGAGCAATTACCGGACGCCGCGCTTTGTTTTCGCGGTGCCGCCATGCCGTCCACGTTGGATTGGGACGATGCCAAAATGATTCGCGCGAGCGAGCTACGCGAGCCGCGCCCGGTAGCCGTTATCACTGGATGTGGAAGTTATTTGATTCAGCCGAGATTTTTCGATGAATCGCTCTGGGATTATTCAGTGGCCCCGCAAGTTGCATTTCCTATCGACGACATTTGGATCAGTGGATGGCTCAGTCGTCGCGGCGTGAAAAGATATGTTGTGCCTGGATCGGCCATGATGCGAAGTGTGCTTCGGCAGCGATGGACTGTGTCGTTAAACAAGATTCCCGGTCGTCAGAAACTCAACAATGAAATTATCGCATTCTTTCGAGACACGTGGGATGTCTTCGCTTCGCACTAGATAGGTTCGTCCTTGCGACGGATATGATGGCGCAACCACTGAACACCGAAGACCGCCAGGAAAGCTGCAGCACTGGTGACTTGTCCGACAACTCCGCCCAGGAACGCGCGGCAAAAGAGAGCAGGGACAAACGCGATTCCTGCGGCGACCAGTGGTGGGCGAATATCGCTCCATGAATCTTTCCAGTGAAAGACCCATCGCAGGGTCGTGTAGCGTAGAATGCCTTGGACGATATAGGGCAAAAGAATACCGAAAGCCGCGCCCATTGCTCCAAAGCGCGGAATCAACCAGAGAAGCCCGCCAGCCGCCACGGCGCACGTGATCGAAGAATGCAGAAGATTCAAATGTGGCCGTTGCACCATGATTACCGTTTCGCCTAGCGCGACAAAGGCGTTGAGAGCGCTGGCGAGAGCGACGATGCCGAGCCAAACGCCGCCCTGCTGGAATGCTGGACCGTAGATGAGCAGAATCGTGCCGCCGGCGAACGACATTACTGCTACAAGTGGCAAGAGGATCCATAGCATCCACTGGGCTAGTCGAGCATAAGTCGCCGCAGCGACGTCGTGATCGCCCGTAGCGGTCATACCGGCGACGACCGGCGCGAAAATGGGGTTGAAAGCCTGATTAACTTTTCGCAGCCCATTCGCGGTGCCGATGACTGCACTGTAAACACCGACGGTTGCAAGCGTCACCCCGGGCGCGCGTCCAACGAAGTAGCCAAGCATGATGAGGTCCAATCGGGCAATGAACGCATTAATTAGCTGATAAATGCTGATGGGAGCAGCATATCCGAGCAGCAAGCGTGCTTCGCCTAGATGTGATACAACTTCCCTTTGCGGGGGAACATGTCGAAACAATGTTGAGGCGAGCGTGACTGCAATAAGTCCTGACGCTGCGGTCCCAACGATTGCGGCCACTTCCGGTGAGGCCTCCTTGAAGCCGACGGCAAGTGCAAGCAGGAACGCGAGCGTTGTTGCAATTGGTTCGGTCATCCCGCGCGAGTAGATGTCGTGCTGCATCACCTTCATCCCACGTGAGATGGCGGTACTGATGCGATAAAGAGCCAAACCGGGCATCGCGCACAGAACCAGTGCGAGCGCAGAAACCATTTGGGGCTGCACGTGAAGGCGGTTGTTAAAAAACCGGAGTGCTACTATCACAATCGCGGCAGTGACAACCGACTGCGCAACCCCGAGCAATACGGCGATTCGGAAAAGCGCCCGGCTCCGTGCCCGGTTGCCGACGGCTTCTGAGCGCGCGATGAACGTGGTAATCGCATTGTCGAGGCCGAGCACACCGATTTTGCTGATAATGTCAGTGGTCGACCAGGCAACTGAGAATATGCCAAGCGCTGCAGGCCCCAGCAGCCGCGCAACGAGAAATGTGAAGATCCCGCGGAAATTGGACGCCAACATCGCGATCGTGTTCAAGAAGGCGCCGCGTTTTAGCTCCACCCCGGTTCGGTCTACACGGGCGGGGGCATCCACTACCGGCGGAGCGACTTCGAGCACAATTTCCGGTGGGCTCACTGACTCATCGCGAAGCCGGTCACCGGCTTGCGTCATTTCAAGGTTGGATGGCATCAGAAGGAGCGCCGTGATTCACTTTTTCGGCGGAATACTTTCGATGAAAGGAGTTGACTGAAATCGACAAGACGTGTCCGGTCAAGGGAGTGTATTGCCGCAGTCATTTTGCGTCGATAGGAGATTGTCGCTAGACTGACAGTTTGATCCAAGCTGCATGAAGCTTCTTAAACAAGCCCGCCGCGAATTTTCCGGCTATAATCTTTTGGAATCAGGTAAGCGTCTTTTTGATCGCAAACCGCTCCAATGCAGCCTTTACGTCACGGATCGCTGCAATCTCGATTGTGCCTATTGCACGGAGTACGATAATAGCCGACCGCATCCCAGCCTCGACGATTTAAAGAAATGGGTACGCAAGATTCGCGATCTTGGCACTATGCGCATCGCTCTTGTCGGCGGTGAGCCGCTTGTGCATCCGAATATTGTCGAGCTCGTTCGCTATTGCCGTGAACTCGGGTTTGCCACCAGCCTGACTACCAACGGTTTCCTCCTAACGCGTAAACTCGTCGTAGAACTGGAAGACGCCGGCTTGCAGGTCATGCAGATCAGCGTCGATCGAATGACGCCGAGTCCGATTACGAAAAAGTCGTTCAAGACGATTTTGCCGAAGCTCGATTACTTTCATGATTCAAAAATCAGTCTGCATATCACCGGAGTGATTTGCGCCGATACCTTACCCGAGTCGCAAGCAGTGCTTGAGACCGGTTTGTCGCGCGGGATTCCGACTGAAGTTCGCCTCGTACACGCGGACCCTTTGCGTCGGTTTCGTGTCGATCGCGGTCAGCGGGAGGAACTCGAACGCTTTATCGATTCAATGATCGAACGAAAACGCCGCGGAGAAAAGATTCACACCAGCGAGGCGATCCTCAATTACCAACGCAGCCTCCTCCGGGGCGAACACGTCGAGTGGACATGCATGGCCGGCTACAAATTATTCTTCGTCTCAGCGCAGGGAAAATTTTGGATTTGCAGCATGGTACACACAGACAAGCACATCATGGACGTCACGCTGGGCGACCTTTATGCAAACTACCGCAAGAAGTCGTGTCAGGAAGGTTGCGGTGTTTATTGCGCAGTGAGTGCTTCGCTTCTCGTGGAAAAGCCGATCGGCGTGCTCGGCAAGGAAATTGTCGCGCGTGCCAAGCGCGTGCCTACGATGTTGTCTTCTTCTTCAAGCCCCCGGATTGATAACTCGCTGCCTGCGGGCGTTA
This sequence comes from Verrucomicrobiota bacterium, assembly GCA_046731655.1. Taxonomy (GTDB): domain Bacteria; phylum Verrucomicrobiota; class Verrucomicrobiia; order Chthoniobacterales; family UBA10450; genus Udaeobacter. Next base: position 18,302 of record JBKPLM010000093.1, read on the forward strand.
CAAATCCAGACGGAACGCACGAGATGAACGGCGGCGCTAAAGGCCGCCCATCCGCAGATGATCGCATAACTTTGCGGGAAGGCTCCTAACGCGAGACCACACGCCAGCGCCCAAACGTAAACGTTTCTTCGCGCCGCGATGAGCCGGAAGGCACGATCGAATGGCGTAAGGTCGTCCAGCAGGCGGCCTTTCACTACTTTCACCTGGCGTTTCGCAAATTCATCCAACAAGTGCGATCCGACGAGCAAAGTGAAAAAATAGAATACATTTGGAAACTGGCCGCTACGCCATAAATGAAAGGCGATGGTTGCCCACCACGAATTCTCGATCACATAATCGAGATGGTGCTCCCACTTGCCAGGCTTGGTGGTCTCAATTTTGACGCGTGACTGCTTTCCATCCAGCCCATCGACGATGCCAAATATGAGAGCGCCTAGGATTCCGAGCCCGGAATAGCCAAGCGCAAATGCCGCAGTCGCGCTGCATCCGATGATGAGACCCGCAATCGTAATTTGGTTCGGCGTGATTCGCGTCTTGCAAAGAAGTGAGATGATTGCCGTTTCGATTGGTGCGTGCAAATAAGCCGGTAAGTCGAGCGTTCCCTTTTGAGCGGAATCGAGAATGACACGTTCCGCAATATGGCGGCTCTGCTCTGGTGGTGCTGAAAAACAAAGTGGCCGCACATGCCGTCGCATGCTGACCAGGTAATCATCCTCCTCGGCCGCGTCGACGATTTCGATTTTACGATTGTCGATCCTCTCTTTGAGTTGTTGAAAGAAGGGCGCAGTAGGCGAAAGCGAAGAGAGAAAATCTTTCTCGACCAACGCCGGCCCACACGGGTTTCGGATCAAAGATCGTACGAATTCTGGCGGATCGGAATCGACAAGTGCGGCCGAAGATTGTTTCGCGCAGAGAGCGGCGAGCAAACGAGCGTCACAATAAATATTTCCCGGTATTATTAGAAAGAGGTCCGACGGAATTTGTTCCAAAAGCAGTTGCGCAGTCAGAGGTCCATTCGTGTTCGGGAAAAGATCGGCAATTAGGTCTTCGCGTGCCCACGAATGCTTCGCTAGTTCAGGCCCAACTATTTCGGGTGTTGTGGAAAAAACAATCGCGCTGCGAAATCCGAGGCGCTGCAAAATGCGGAGCAACCGTTCGAGTAAGTTGACTCCACATAGCTCAGTCAAAGCCTCGGGCGCGTCCGCAATTAAGATTGGCAGAACGTTCTCCATCGCCCGCGAGATTAACGGTGGACCCGCGAGCTGCCAACTGTCAGCGATTTCAGTTGGGCCGTGGCTCTGCGTTTGATCGACTCAAGAAATCGAATTTCTCGTGCCCCGCGGGTGGCTGGCAGTGATCAGGCCGTCTTTCATCTCATGGATCCAATCGCAAGCTTCGGCGATGACAGGGTTGTGCGTGGCCAGGAGCAGAGCTTTGCCGCCTTCTTGGACGATATGTTGAAGCAATTCAAAGGCGCGCTCGGAGTTGGCAGTATCGAGGTTGCCGGTTGGTTCATCGGCCAGGATGACCCGCGGATCGTTGGCCAGCGCGCGCGCGATGGCGACCCGTTGTTGTTCGCCTCCGGAAAGGTGACGGCTGGGCCTCCGTAATTTGTCGCCCAAACCCACCGCTTCCAGCAGCACGGCAGCGCGTTCGCGCATATCATTGTCGGAAAGTTGCCCCAGCTTACGCATCGGAATCATCACGTTTTCCTGCGCAGTGAAATCTTCCATGAGAAAATGGAATTGAAAAATGAAGCCGATGAACTTGCTCCGTTTATGCGCAAGCTCATCGTCACTTAGCTCAGACACCGGCTCCGATTCGATTGCAACGCTGCCAGCGTTCGGCAGATCGAGCAGGCCAAGGATGTACAGCAACGAACTTTTGCCGCAGCCCGACGGGCCAACAACCGCGTGGACGCTGCCCGGCTCGATATCGAGTGACACGCCCCTGAGAGCATGAACTCGCTCTTCCTCTTCGCCCAAATAACGCTCAATCCCTTCGCAACTAAGACATGTTTCTGAGTTCATCTGGAACCTCGAATTGTGACGACTGGCGGCAGTTGAGCAGCGCGACGCGCCGGGACATAGCTTGCGATGAATACGGCGAGAATCGCGAGCAATGTTGCGAATACGTAGTGTCTCCAATCCCACGTCACCAAAAAGTAATTCGTGTAGAGCAGACCGCGGAGACGAATGGGAATGTGCGATACGCCCCAGGTCATTAACGCACCGAGCAGACAACCGAGCAGGGACCCCGCCGCAGCGATCAGCGCGCCCTGCCACAAAAAAATCGAGGAAATGTCGATGCGCCGGTAACCCATCGAACGCAAAATCGCGATCTCCTTAATTTTCGCGAGCACGGACATTGTAAGGACGTTAAAAATACCGAAGCCGGCGAGCAGGATGATCAGAGAAACAGTAATCGCGACAGACATTCTAAGGGTCAAAAAAAGTTGCAGCGTACTTTCCTCGCGTTCCTGCCAACTCGAGGCGTTGTGTTGAAAGAGTGTCTCAAAACGGCTGGCCAAAGCCGGCGCACGGTTCGGGTTTCTCAGTTTGTATATGATCATTGACGCGCCCGACGGTTGCTGCAGGAGAGCCTGTGCGACCCTGGCATTCGAATAAACGCGGGTTGAATCAATCGAGCCAATTCCTGCGCGAGCGATCGCTGCCACCGTGAATCGCCAGTACTCGCCGTTGGGTGCGAGCAATTGCACGGTGTCGCCCACACCAGCCTGAAGTAACTCTGCCAGACGCGAACCGATGATGATCGCACTGGTGTTGTTTCTAAAGTCATCAAAGTTGCCGTCAATCAACTGGTGGAGAATATCGGTTGTTCGCGCGTGCAGAGCGGGATTGATGCCGTAAAGATCGACAGTCGCGTTCTCAAATCCCGCACGAGCGCTGACTGTTCCGCGCAGGACCGGTGAACAGGAAACCACATTGGAAAATTGCCTGCTCACACGCATGATTTCATTAGCGTTAGTGATGCCTTCAAAATAGAGACGACGCGCAACCGTTCCCTTGGAGCCCGTTGCGGAAACCATCAGCGGCTCGTAACGCGGGCGAAAACGCGATCTAATGACCAGAGCGCCGTTGCTCCCGATGGTTGAGTCAATGAAATAGCGCGCGAAGCCCTGGGTCTGCGCTTGTGTGCAGATGAAGATCGCGACTCCGAAAACGACACCGCTAAGGCTCAGAAGCAATGCGCGCTTGCGATGCGTCAGAAAACGCAGGGCAATGTAAAGCGGCGGGGTCATGATTCCTTTGGCGGCGGCGGTGAATTGATCATCCGTTGACGTACTGCTTGGCCGGGGCGGAATTTGTCCTGGTCCGAAACAATCACACGACTGCGTTCCGTCAGTCCGCTAGTTACTTCTGTAAAATCGAGAGTACGAAATCCAACACCGACCGTGCGAGAATGCACAATACCGCCCTTGACCACTAACGCCTGATCGACAAGAAGCGCGCGCGTCGGCACCAGAAGAGCATTCTTGTGGGTGCCGGTAATGATGTTCATCTCGCCGGTCATTCCGGTCATCAGGTTGTCTGGAGGGTCTTCCATCTCCAGCACAACCGTGTAGCGCTGAGTAGTTGGATCGGCCGCAGGTTGGACTGATGAAACGCGCGCGGTGAAAGTTTTGGTTCGATAAGCGTACAATTGCACCTTCGCCTTCATCCGTGGTTTCACTTCACCTACATCTTCCTCGTTTACTTCACCGCGAACGTAATTCTTGTGCGACGAGACGGTGAAAAGTTCGTTGCCGTCTGAAACCAGTTCGCCGTCAATTGTCTGGACGTTGGTGAGAACGCCGTCGATGGGCGCGCGGACCTCAGAGTTCTTCATCTGGGCCTCTAGTTTCTTCGTTGTTGCTCCGAGCGAGCTGAGATTGCGGTCGCGCTCGATTCGCTCCGCTTCAACTGCGCCCCGCAGCCGGTTCGCTTCGCTCTTTGCCTTCTGATATTCGACTGCTGGCACATTACCCGAGCCGACAACCTTTTCGAGTCGCTGCAAATTGTCTTCGGCTGCTTTAAGGAGCTCCGAAGAGGGGAGCGGAAGAGCCGCGCGGTCGATCGCCGCCTGCAAATCGGCTCGGGCCTGCTTCAGTTCCCGGGAGGTTTCCTCGTCAGCAATTGTCGCCAACAATTGCCCTTTCTCCACGCTCTTGCCGATTGCACCGCGACCAGCCGAGAAAGCCTCGGCCAATCGAAGGAAACCGTCATTTTGCGCTCGAACACGCACAACAAATGCCGGCTCGATCCGTACAGTCCCATAAACCGCGGAGATGGCCGTACCACGCCGAACCGAGACCACTTCCGCCACCGGCATCAGGAAATAGTATGCCAGCGCGAATAGGAGCAGGAGTGCTGCTCCACCACCCAACAAAACTCTTTTTGATTCCGGCAATTTCAATTTTGGATACCTAGTCTGGTGTTCATAACCCTTGTTTGCAATAAACCGGTGTCCACCGGTTATCCTTCTCGCCTCGGCTTTTTGCCAGATATTCGAAAGCATTATTTCCAAGACACCCTAGCGGAAACGCTCGTTCGATCAGCGAAGGCCAATCAAATCAATCGGCGGACCGTAAGGCTCGACTACCCCGCGGTTTGTGTAGCCACTTCGCTTTGTCGAGGCATCCGCTGCGCTGGCACTCAGCACGGCGACGCAGCGCTGTAGCTACAACTCGGCGCACGTTTTCACGCACTGTACCTATCGGGATTTGGCGGCGTCGTTGGAAAATTGAAAATAGCGCCCCGTGGCGCGATCCCACTCCGCCACGGCGAGATTGTGTTGATAAATAGCCTCTAGCAGCCCGCTCTTTGTTACCAAAAATGCATTTTGCGTGATGCGGTACTCGAGTGGAGACGCCAGCCCGCTGGCCAGATTTTGCTGCACTGCGCGTGCACTTTCCTCCGCGGCAACTGTTGAGGAGGCAAGCGATTTTTCGCGGACCTCGGTTGTTTTGAGATCGTTCGCGATGCGAGAGAGCTCGCGAGGGATATTCGTCTCCAGTTTCCGGCAGGTCAGTTCGTTTATCTCTCGAGCCGATTGCGCCCTAAGAACTGCTCCTCCCACCTTGCCGTTATCGATCACCCGCCATGTGTACGCCGCCTTTTCGCGAATTTCCGACCCGATGAAATCCTGTGTCTTACTCGTCGAGCCTTCGCGGTGAATCCCTGTGACCGGAACGTACTCCGCGGGAATACTTCCCGTTATGATGGGATAATAGTCGGCTGCAATAATTCGTTGATCTTCGTTGGCAGCGCGCACGAATAGGCGCGCAAGTTTAAGATCGGCTCTGCGCTGCAAGGCCGATTGTGTTTCGGAATCGAGATCGACGCGCACGGGAATCGATTGTAGTTCACCCTCAGGCTCGGGCAGCGATCCCTTTCCTGGATTGATTGCCATCGCTTGGGCCAATTGCAGTTGAGCCTCCAAATAGGCGCGATGCGCGCTTTCAATTTGGGTGTCGAGCTCAGCCGCTTGCACAGTTGCGCTTGTAAGTGTGCTCTTGTCGGTAAGCCCGGCTTCAAAACGACTTCTTTGAGTGGCTGCATTCTCATCCAGCCTTCGTTGTTGTTCTCTGCGGATAGATTCAAGCGACCGATTGAAGAGAGCCGCGTAAAACGCAAGGCGCGCCGCGTGCAACTGGTCCACGACGGCTACGTTCAATTGCTGTTGCGCAATCAGAACTCCGACATCGCCCCGCCGCAAAGAAGCAGGCAGTCCGGCGTTGAACAAGGTCTGTGTCAACGTGCCGCGTCCGACGGCAAAGCCTTTTACTCCGCTTTCACCCGCGCGGTGGCCGGCCTGAACGCCCGCCGGCACGCCCAGTTCAAGGTCGGGCCAGACAACGGAATGAAAGACCAGCCGTTGCCCCGCGGCTTGTTCCAGCCCTGATTTCGCCTCTCGGATGGCCGGGTTTTTTTCCAACGTGACTTGCAAGACCCTTTGGAGCGTGACGGCCTTGGCTGGAGACGCGAAACAAATGGCGACTGCCACACACTGGCTCACCAAGAACGCAAGTCGTGGCTTCATCGCTGACCTAACTTTTCCGGTGGACGTGCGACGTCGGCAGCTTGTGTCGCATTGCGGTTTTGTTTCTTCGCAGTCTCGATTTTGGATCCGAAATCAAGCCCTTCTGCAGAACTCCCGCAGGCGTGCGCCAGGCGAGCGAGAGCTACATTGTGCAAATAAATCGCGCTGAGTCGGGTTGTGCGAGTCCGAGTCACGTCGGATGCGGCTTGCAGAATGTCGAGTTGTGTTCCCAAGCCGGCGGCGAAATTACTTTTAGCAATGTCGAGAGATTCATCTGCCGCCTGAACGTTACTTGTCTCTGTTTCGAGCACGCGATCGGCCTGTCGGAGATCAAAAAAAGCGCTGCGCACCTCCGAAGCGACGGCGCGGCGAACCGCTGCCAACGCTTCGACTGCTGCTTCGCGGCGGGCTCGTGTGGCTCGCATGCGTCCTTTGGTTGCAAACCCATCAAAGATGTTCCACGTCGCGTTGATCCCTACGACACCGCCGTAGTTAAATTCCTGACCGACGTCCGGGTCGCGCTCGCTGTAGACCTCGTACCCGGAAAAAGCGCGGACATGGGGCCGGAGCGCACTCCGATCCAAATTATATTGCTGGTCCTCAATCGCGATGTCCTTTTGCCGGGCTTTAATCACCGCCCGATTTGCGTCGGCGCGCGCCAGGCAATCATTCAGATCAGGATGGTTCGGTTGATATTGTAGTTCTCCCGAAACTTCAAATGGGGCCGCCTCCCCTCGAGGATTAACCTCCGTGCCGAAAAGATCGCCGAGCCGCAAATACGAATTTTTTAGTTGTGTCTGGGCGTTAAAAAGCTCCGGCCGCTCATTGGCTAGTGCCACTTCAGCACGTTGCACGTTCAGGTTGCTAACGATACCAGCACTAAAACTCTGCTGCTGGTTCTTGAGCTCCTCGTCGAGGACGCGGACAGAATCCTGGCGCACACGCACCTTTGCCCGATTCAGCAGAAGTTCGTTAAAGGCGATCCGCACGTCCATTGCCACGCGACTGGCAATCTCTTGCGATTCATAGATCTGCTTCTCGACATTCAATCGCGCAATCCCCATTTGGCTGGTTACTGCTCCGCCCGTATAAAGATTCTGTTCGAGCTTAACGATTGCGTTGTAATCTTCCTGACGGAGCTGCGTCTCGCTCTGGGTTTGCCGTTTATCGTACAAGCCGTTGGAGGTTAGGGACGGGAGAAATCCCGAGCGCGCTTCAATCACTCCGCCGCGCGCTCCTTGTATTTTCTTTCGGGCGATTAAGATTTCCGGATTGTGCTCCTCAGCGACGGCGACTGCTTGCTCGAGCGTGTAAGCAGGGACCCCAAAGGCGTTCGAGCAAACAGCCAAAGCAGCGATCAGTATGCTGATTGCCGCGAACTTCGAGCACATTTCGTATATCTCCTTGCGAGGGCCTTCCTTGCACCAGGAATGCCCGTGACTTTTCCCCTTATAACAGTTCTTGCAAGCTGGCGCGACTTCGGACACATTCGGCGCTTACAATATTTGAGGCTATTGGCAGGCGCGGCCGATTGTAGTGAGACGGCCTAACTTGTGTCTTGCTCCGAATAATCTAATTCAAGTAGCCTTTCACCTTTAACAGTCTAGAAATGAGAAAAATAAGAATTGCTATCGTCGGCGTTGGAAACTGCGCCAGTTCTCTTGTCCAAGGAATCAATTTTTATGGCGGCTCCTCCGCCAATGGGTCTGCCATCGGGCTGATGCACCGGGAGATCGGTTTCTACCGGCCGAGCGATATCGAGGTTGTCGCTGCTTTTGACATCGACCGGCGTAAAGTCGGCCTCGACGTCAGCAAAGCAATTTTCTCGCCGCCCAATTGCACAAAGGCTTTCTGCGATAAAATCAAGCTCACTGGCGCGATTGTGAGGATGGGCTGCGTTCTCGATGGCTATCCACCACATATGCGCGATGAGGACCCGTTGCGCACATTCCTCCCGCTGGAAAAGGAATCCACGCGCGAACAAATCATCGCCGAATTGAAGGATTCCTCCGCTGAATTGATGGTCAACTATCTCCCTGTCGGTTCGGAAGAGGCGACGCGCTTTTATGCCGGTTGCGCGCTGGAGGCCGGCCTCGGGTTCGTCAATAACATCCCCGTGTTCATCGCCAGCGATCCAAAGTGGGCGAGACGATTTGCGGATAAGAATCTGCCCCTCATTGGGGACGATATCAAAGCGCAGATGGGCGCGACTATTGTCCACCGAATGATGGTAGATCTTTTTCGGAAGCGCGGCGTGAAACTTGTGCGCACATATCAATTAAACACCGGCGGTAACACCGATTTTCTAAACATGCTCAATCGCACCCGCCTGGCATCAAAGAAAACCTCCAAGACCGAAGCGGTGCAATCGGTGATCGGCGAACGCCTGGCGGACGAAAATATCCACATCGGCCCGAGCGATTACGTGCCTTGGCAACTCGATAACAAGATTGCCTTTATCCGGGCGGAAGGCCGTCTCTTCGGCGACGTGCCGATGGAAATCGATGTGAAACTTTCCGTTGAAGATTCGCCAAACTCCGCCGGCGTGGCTATCGATGCCATCCGTTGTTGTAAACTTGCCCTCGACCGCGGCATTGGCGGCGTGTTGCATTCTCCCTCTGCTTATTTCTCCAAACATCCGCCGGTTCAAATGACCGACGATGAAGCGTATCGCTGCGTGGAGCAATTCATTCGCGGAGAACGCGAGAGCTAGCAGCGTCGGGCGCGGTGAGGCAACTGCGCTTCCTTGCCTTGTGGATTTTGTGGTTTGAGTTAAAAGTCATCGGGCGCGTCCGGTTGGATTTCATCCTCGAGTTGCACAGGCGGAAGTTGTTCCAGCCGGCGCCATTCGACTTGCAGTTCCTCCCCAGAGTAAGGCAACAAACGGCCAAGCGCGGTCGAAAACAAACCGGCTTCCACCTCGAGGCCCGTAATTTCCCCGACCGCTTTCCAGTAAGCCGCCAACTGCGGGCGGTAGCGGGCACGAAAGATTTCGGCATCGCTTGAGGAAACATCGTTTGTTTTCCAATCAAGCAGAAGGCACCGACCGTCTTTGCAATTAATCACAAGCAAATCGATCAAGCCTTCGAGCACGCTGCAATCGTCTCTGCGCCAGGAAAATGGAC
>JBKPLM010000094.1:0-7369 GCA_046731655.1 Verrucomicrobiota bacterium
AGCCGTGGCTTATGATGTTTTCTTCCCTCGAAAACACCCTTCGGCTTTCCGTCCATGTCGCACCGCTTCCCACGGGCTCCATTCTCTTTGACTCATGATCTGCCCGGCTCATTGGTTCTTTCGCTCCCGCTCAAGAACCGCTACGCTCGCGGCTTTTCCGTCCACCCCGCGGCTTCCCAGCCCGCGGTGTTCGCCCTCTCGGGCTTGCCTGTCTATCTCGTGGCCTCCCGGCTCACTCGATTCTCGTTAGGCGACATGAGAGCGTGTCTGGCAATCGTGGCTGTGCTGTTATTCGCCGATTCCGCACGCTGTGCGGACGCTGACCGTAAGCAATCCGATGAGGAATCTTTGCGTAACTACATGACTGGAGAATATGACCTCATCGGACGCAAGGTTGATTCGACTGTGACCTACACTGGACATGTCACGCTTCGAGACGAGAACGGAGTTCTACAAGTCACACGAGCAATCGAAGGTAAGACCGACAAGTGCGTGGCTCGATTTGATACCGTGGCAGGCGCCGATCGTATTCCAGTACTGAGAATGCATTTTCACTTCGACGGCAAGGAGTATGATGCCACTTACCGCTGGCAATCTGACCCCGATAATTACCCCCGGTTTACGGGCTACGTTTATCTCGCCGGCACGAAATCGCCGGGACTCGAAGCGCTTTTTCCAATCCACCGATAACGCAACGCCGAGTTCAGGTAGGGGCGATTGCGCGCGATATGTCGGCCGCCACACTTATTTCGGCGAACGCGCGTCTGCGTGCGTTTTGACGTCGCGGCGTTGCTTGTCCACGACGCGGCGCAATTCGCGCTCCATCGTTTTGAACGCGTCGTGAATCACTTTATTGAGTGGCTGGTGCGAGCCATTGTCCTTCTGCTTTTCATCAGCGATCAGCTCGTGGCCTCGAGCCACAGTCACGTCGATCCGGCACCGGTAGGGATTTCCTTTTTGATGGGTGTGATTGGTTTGCTCGATGGCCACATCGCAGCGGTTGATGTGGTCGCAAAATTTTTCAAGCCGCGCAGCATAATCCAAAATGAGATTTTCGATCTGGTCAGATTTTTCCAGACCCCGATACGAGATCTTAACAGGCAGTTGCATGATTATTTAAGAACTTAAACTCCGACGTAGCCGCACGCGATAAAAAACAATGCGACCTCCCAATCGAAGCGATGAGGGCCGTGAGCTGATTGCGTGATCCATTAGTCTGTGTGAGGTCCCTCACTCCGTTCGGAATGACAATTGGTTTGCGCATGAACCATTCACATTTGCTGCAACGAACGAAACCGCGAAACGAGTTTCGCCGGTTCCACTTTAACCAAATCCGATTTCACATGTTCGACGATTCGGTCGCGCACTGCCGGAGGCAGAAGATCGACAATCGCCCCGTGAATTTCAGCCGGCGCGGCAAACGACCATCCCTCCTTTCCATTGAGCGAAACAATTTTTGTAATTTGATCGGCGAGCTCCTTATGAATGCGGCGCTCCGTTTCCGTTGCCAACTGCGTCCGCTCAGCAATGGAGCCCGGTCCATGGTGACGGCCCGCGCCATTGGTCACGGGAAAACGTCCGGCCAAATCGCTCACCTTATCCACCATTCTTCCATGCGCGTCGGTGATGTTGAATGCCTGCACTAATTGCAAGCTCGGTCCGCGCGTCGGCGTCTCGTTTACCCGATATGCTTTTAAACCGCCCCGATCAGTGACGATGATAAACGAACTCGGTGTCATGACGAATCACTGACCAAAAAATTTTGGTCGCGCATCAAACTATGCGCTCTACATCTCTATAGACTAATTCGTTTCTGGCAACAAGATTGCGTTGCCTGAATTTCTCATTCTGGGTACCGCGCGCGTCCCGCGTGTTGGCGAAGCCGTCCCAGGTTCGTGGACTTCTACGATCAACAGATTGAAGACAAAGCCTGCGAACGCATGCAAGCGTCGATAAAAAGCTGGTTTCGGCGTGACGCCGAAACCAGACACGCGAGACGCGTACGCTAGCCTTTCCTGGCGCGCTCTTCCTCCGCACTGAGCGGAGGAAACTCCACGCGACGCTTCTTCCAGGATTCCTCACGGGCCTGAGCTTGCGTGCCGCTGACGAGTTGAAGCAAACAACAAGCGCGTCCGCCAAGGTCAACGTCGTCGCCAGACGCGAATTTTTTTGGCTCAGCGAGGAAACCGTTTGGGTCCATTGTGTCGAGAATCAATTGCCACTCGAGATGCTCCTGACCGGGAAGGACAAAGAGGATCGGTTCGTAATGCGCATTGATCAACAACAGAAATGTGTCATCACGAATTGCCTCGCCCTCAAAATTCGAAACATCGCTGGTATCGCCGCTCAGCAACACGCCGATACAGCGAACGAATGGCGACGACCATTCTTCGTCGGTCATTTCGCTCCCGCCGGGATTGAACCACATCACGTCGCGATTGTCGGAGCCGCGTATCCGCCGACCTTGAAAAAATTTCGGGCGGCGAAACACCGGATGCGCATTGCGAAACGAAATTAGCTTTCGCGTGAATTCCAGAAACTGATTTTGCTTTTCGTCGCGCGCCCAATCGAACCAGCTGATCTCGTTGTCCTGACAATAAGCATTATTATTGCCGTTCTGCGACCTTCCCCACTCGTCTCCGCCACTGAGCATCGGCACGCCCTGAGAAAGAAAAAGGGTGGTCAGGAAATTGCGCCGCTGCCGTTCGCGCAAGGCGTTGATCTGCGGATCGTCGGTTGGGCCTTCGGCGCCGCAATTCCACGATAGATTATTGTTGTCGCCGTCACTGTTGCCGTCACCGTTCGCCTCGTTGTGCTTTTCATTGTAGCTGACCAGGTCGCTCAGCGTGAAACCATCGTGCGCGGTCACAAAATTTACGCTGGCGTAAGGACGTCGCCCGTTATGCTGGTATAGATCGGGACTCCCCGTAAGCCGATAGCCCATCTCGCCGACTCGGCCTTCGTCGCCCTTCCAAAAACTGCGAACCGCGTCGCGGTATTTCCCGTTCCACTCCGACCACGGCGCAGGAAAATTTCCAACTTGATAGCCGCCGTCCCCAACGTCCCACGGCTCCGCGATGAGTTTCACATTCGAAAGAATCGGATCCTGCTGAATGATTTGGAGAAAGGGATGCAGCATGTTTACGCCCTCGCGATTGCGCACAAGCGTGGCCGCCAGATCGAAACGAAATCCGTCCACATGCATTTCCACGACCCAATAGCGCAGGCTGTCGATCACCAATTGCAGAACGCGTGGATGAAGCAGATTAAACGTGTTGCCCGTGCCGGTGAAATCCAGATAGAAACGCGGATTCTCCGGGTGCAACCGGTAGTAAGTGGGATTGTCGATGCCGCGAAAGCACAGCGTCGGACCGAGATGATTTCCTTCGGCGGTATGATTGTAAACCACATCGAGAATCACTTCGATGCCGGCAGCGTGCAGGCTGCGCACCATCGATTTGAACTCGGAAACCTGTTCACCCACTTGCCCGCCGCTGGAGTACTGCCCGTGTGGCGCAAAAAATCCGATCGTATTGTAACCCCAGTAATTCGTTAGGCCGCGATCGACTAAGACCTTGTCGTCGATGTGCGCATGCACAGGCAATAGCTCGATGGCTGTCACACCGAGTTTTTTGAAATAATCAATAGCCGCCGGACTGCCCAGCGCCGCGTAAGTGCCACGCAAATTCTCCGGCACGTTGGGCCAGAGTTTGGTGAAGCCTTTCACGTGCACTTCATAGATCACCGAACTATGCAGCGGCGTACCCAGTCTCCTATCGCCCTGCCAGTCAAATCCGGTGTCGATGACGACCGATTTCGGTACTCCCCACGCATCATCGCGAAAATCCTGAGTGAGATCCTCCTTCTCGCCCCCGATGACGTAACCGAACATTTCATCCGCCCAGCTCACTTCTCCGGCGATGGCCTTTGCGTAAGGGTCGAGAAGAAGTTTCGAACTATTAAAGCGCAACCCGCGTTCTGGATCGTACGGGCCCGAAATGCGGAAACCGTACAATTGTCCTGGACGCACATCCGGCAAAAACACGTGCCAGACTTGATCGGTGTGTTCATTGATCGGGATACGAACGTTTTCTTCTGAGGCCTCAATGTTGTCGAACAAGCAAAGTTCAACACCGGCAGCGTGCTCGCAAAAGATGGCAAAGTTGACGCCGTTACCCATCCATGTGGCGCCCAGAGGATAGGGGTAACCGAGAAAAGTACGTACCGAAGTCATAAACGCGCCGCGCATTTATCCAGCATCGAATCCACATTGGCAATCACGAACGGCGATCAAGTAAGGAGGACAAGTTGCTTTTGCGACCAACTGATTAGAACTCATCTTGTAACCGGCGCTGTCATGTTGAGCGAAGCGAAACATCTCTGAATTTATTTCCGGATCCGCTCAGAATGACATTATAAGATGGCTTGTAGAGATGATCGGTATGATTCGCAGCGCCCTCTTGACATCGATCGCCCTCTGCGCGGTGGCCCTTTACTTTTACGCACATCACAATTGGCATCCGCTACCTGTGGGAACAACAATCGAGCGGATTGTCGTCGAGAAATCAGCGAAAAGATTGTCGATCTTTGGCGGTGGCAACCAGATCAAGCGCTATCGAATCGCGTTAGGCCGGAACCCAGTGGGCGGGAAGCAGCAAGAAGGCGACATGAAAACGCCGGAAGGAATCTACAAGATCGATAGCCGAAATGCGCAAAGCGGTTTTCATCTCGCGCTGCACATTTCTTATCCGTCAGATGAAGACAATAGGCGCGCGACTACGCGAGGCGTCTCAGCAGGTTCAGATATTATGATTCACGGAATTCAGAACGGGCGCGGCTGGATTGGCGCCTTTCATCGTTGGAAAAATTGGACCGCCGGTTGCATTGCACTCGCCGACGAAGAGATTGAAGAACTCTGGCGCGTGACGCCGGATGGGACGACAATCGAGATTCGTCCGTAAAGGGTTACAAATCCTGCAGGGCACCCTTCGCTTTTTCGACATCCGATGGCCGCAAAACCATCAGACCCTTTTCCGTCCCCCGGCTGCCGGCGAGATAGGTGTATTCGATATTGACTTCGGCCTCCGCGAGACGCTCAGCGATTTTCGCTAACACGCCCGGTTGGCTCGCCGTTTCGATCATTAACACTTCAGTCTCGAGCGCGAGCACACCCGCCTCGCCCAGAAGCATGAGCGCCTTGGTTGGATCGCTGACCACCATGCGCACCACCGTGTGATCGACTGTGTCCGACGTAGCCAGGGCGTGAATGTTAATTTCTGCTTTTGCCAGCGCTTCACACACGCGCTCGAGCGCTCCCGGACGATTTGCAAGAAACACTGCGAGCTGGGTGGCCGTTTCGATGGAGAGCGATGGGTTCATGCTACTTTCAACGTGATGCCGGGAATGGCTTCTGACAACTTAGGAAATCTCGAGCTGTGATTCTGCTTTCACTCTAAAACCACCGGCGAATTTTCCGACCTCGACCAGAATGTCGCGGCATCTCGTTCGCCGATCATGAACTTGAATACCACTTCGAAAGAATTCGCGAGTCCCGATAATTTCGGGATTGTCGATCCAGAAATGACTGCAGTTGCCGAACCTCATGCCGTGAAGTCGCGATCTCCGCGGCGGACTGTTGGATTCGTCACGGCGTCTTCCATCGTTATTGCCAACATTATCGGCACCGGAATCTTCACGAGCCTTGGTTTTCAACTGGCAGATATTCAGTCGGGGTTCCCTCTGCTGATGCTTTGGATCATTGGCGGAATCACCGCGCTTTGCGGCGCGCTTTGTTATGGCGAACTCAGCGCCGCGCTGCCGCGGTCCGGAGGTGAATACCATTTTCTGTCGCAGATTTATCATCCCGCGCTCGGGTTCATGGCAGGATTCGTTTCCGCTACTGTCGGGTTCGCCGCACCCATCGCGCTCGCCGCTATGGCGTTTGGAAAATATTTCGTGGGAGTCTTCGACGTCGGCTCGCCGGTCGTTCTGTCGTTTGTCGTTGTTTGGGTGGTGACGCTTTTTCATCTGCACAATCTGCAGATTGGCAGCGCGTTTCAGAATGTTTGGACGATCGTGAAACTGCTCTTAATTGGTGCGCTCATTGCAGCTGGGTTTCTCGTTGAACCAAAACAAGAGATCACTTTTTTGCCACAGGCCAGCGATACGATCTCGATCTTTGGCGGGGCGTTCGCGGTCGCCCTAGTCTACGTGATGTATTCGTATTCCGGCTGGAACGCATCGAGCTACATCATCGGCGAAGTGAAGCAACCGGAGAAGAACGTCCCGCACTCGCTGCTCGCTGGAACGCTCATTGTGATTGCGGCTTATGTCTTCCTGAACGCGATTTTTCTCGCCACGACACCACAGGAGGAAATGAGAGGCCAACTCGAAGTCGGCTTAATTGCAGGTAAACATATCTTTGGGGCAAATGGCGGTCGGGTTGCCGGCGCCGTAATTTGTCTCGGCTTGGTGTCCGCAATTAGCTCAATGACATGGATCGGGCCGCGCGTCAGCATGTCGATGGGCGAAGATCATTGGTTATTGCGGCTGCTTGGGCGCAAGAATCTTCACGGTATTCCCAGAAACGCCATCGTCCTGCAAGTGCTGATCGTTAATCTGCTCTTGCTCACACGCAGTTTTGAAAGCGTCGTGCAATACACGCAATTCAGTCTATTGCTCTGCTCGTTGTTCACTGTGATCGGCGTTATGGTGCTGCGCGCGACCCGTCCAGAAATCGCCCGGCCCTATCGGGTGTGGGCCTATCCGTTGCCTCCCATTATCTTCGCCGTCATCACACTTTGGATGATGTTTTATCTGCTGCGCTCGAAGACTACCGAATCGCTGGCGGGACTCGCCACCGCACTCGCTGGTCTGCTTCTCTATTTTTGCGCAGGTAAACGCTCCTATCGCGCGTCATGAAAAAGCATTGGTTGGTAGCCACCGTGCTCGCGGCTGCGCTCAGCGTTTCAGCACAGGAAATTCCTCAGGTCGCGCCGCGCGCTATTCCCGTGACGCCAGTGGCTCCAGGCGCGGCGGGCCCTAATGACATCGCACGGTTCCTTGCCGGGATGCCCGTTCCGGAAAATTCTCCGCTCGCGCCGCTCACGCGCGATCCGGCATGGCAAGCGCATTCCGCTTTTTTCGAGAGCGAGTTCACCAAGCTCTACCAGCGTCAGCTCCAAAAGCTGCATGCGTGGGAAGGCACTTATCTTCCTGAGGTAACGCAGCCGACTCCGGTGGCATTTTACATGTTCAGTGGCCCGGACTTTTTGTACGTCGATCAATTTTTTCCCAACGCGTCGGTGTACGTGCTGTCTCTTATACACATCTCCGAGCCCACGAGACATTCGGTACAATCTCGTATGCC
>JBKPLM010000095.1:0-8720 GCA_046731655.1 Verrucomicrobiota bacterium
GGAAGTAGTCACCACTTCAACCGAATAGATTGGTGGTGCGCCCGGATTTTGCCTGACGAAAATTTCCGACGCCCGAGCAAAGACTTGCAGCGGTCCAACCAAGTCAAGGATCTCGGTGCCGGGAGCAGCCACGAAAACCACTCGGCGTGTTGCGCGAGACGGACTTTGATTCATCGACCCCCCTCACAAGCCTTTCCTGTCGGTGGCGACAAATTTATCCGGTGTGGCCTCGAATGTTTTCTTATCGGTATCGGAACAAAATTAGTAGGTCGCCCCTTTAAAAATGGACTTTGGCGCTGTCGCAGGATCGACATCCATTCCGCAGATCGTACAAAGCGGATGTTCGGCAGTCGAGACACCGGCGGCGGCGTAAAGCTGGTTTGATTCCGGAGTCATCCAGCCTTGACCCTGATACTCCATGTCGTAGGCGGTTCTTTGCGCGACTTCGCGGCCGAAGTAACGCTCCACTACTCGTAAAGCCAGATCGATTCCGGAGGAAAGCCCGCCAGCGGTGGCAAGGTGTCCATCTTCAACGAACCGGGCCCCACGCTTGAGGTGGATATCCGGAAACTGGTCGGCGAATCGCCCGAACGCCCCGTGATATGTGGTCGCTGGTTTACCGGACAAAAGACCGGTTCTCGCCAGCACGAAGGCGCCAGTGCAAACCGACATTGTGACGTCGGTAATCTTTGTCGACTTACGAATCCATTCCAGCGTTGCCTCGCTTGGCTTACTTTGAGCCGGGATAACGATTACCTTCGGCGCAGGAGCATTCTCAAAATTGTAATCGGGGACGATTTTCATCCCGCCACTTGTATGGATGGGCGAAGTCGATTCCGACACGGTGTAAAGATGAAAAGGATGATCTGTCCGTCCCGGAACCATCACATCCTGGAAAACCTCCCACGGCCCGGCGAAATCGATCACTTGTGCGCCCTCCGAAATGAGAAAGGCCACAGGGATACTGCCTTGGGCTGGTGGCTTGAGCGGATTTATTTTGACCGCAGCATGATTGCCTTCGGGCCCGCTCGGGGCTTTAGCTAGATTTGAACCCGGAAGTTGACCCAGAACCACAAGCGTAATGGCAGCCAGCAAGCCGAGTTCCGCTGTTGGATTTAGTAATCTTCGATTCCTGATGTTTGTTTGTGTATTCATGACACTCAAGTTCTCGACATGACCAAGTGGCAGCAATGACAATTATCATCATATTTCTGCCAATAATATCCAACACGCCGCTTTCACACGCGATGGTGCTCTTGCACGAAGGAACAAATCCCTTCCGCCAGGAAATGTTTGATGTTTGCTTTGTGATGCTTGATGTAAAAATGAATTGGCGACCGAATTCGAAATGAAAGCGCAATACGATGTGGTAATCCTCGGTGCCGGTCATAATGGACTGGTAGCGGCAAGTTATCTTGGCCAGGCGGGGTTAAGCGTCCTGCTTCTGGAAAAAAACAGTTACATCGGTGGCGCAACGACTTCGCAGAAATTATTCCCCGATTACGATGCACAGCTATCCCGATATTCCTACCTCGTCAGCCTGTTCCCGGAGAAAATCATTCGAGACTTGGGATTGAATCTTGAATTACGCCGGCGCGCGACGGCGTCGTTCACGCCTTATCTGAATTACGAACAGCACGAGGGTTTGCTGTTGAGCAACGTAGATGAAGAAATAAGTCGCCAGTCGATGTTCGAGCTAACCGGTAATCATACCGAATTCGAGCAGATGAAAGCGTTTTACAATCTTTCGCGCGTTTTTGCCGAACGAGTTTGGGACACGATGCTCGAGCCACTGATTGCCAAAGAGGAGTTTCGGCGTCGCTTTAATACCGATGACGTTTCCCGGGAAGCGTGGCGCAGTTTGGTTGAGGAACCGCTCGGGACGGTGATCGAGCGGTATTTGCAAAACGATCTGGTGCGCGGTCTTGTTTTCACAGATGCAAAGATCGGCGTTCTGACGCATCCGCACGATCCGTCGCTCTTGCAGAATCGCTGTTTCATTTATCATCTGATCGGTAACAAGACCGGGGAATGGAAGGTGCCGGTCGGCGGCATGGGTGCGGTCGTGCGGGAGCTGGAGCAGGCAGCGCGCAAAACTGGCGCAGAAATACTGACAAATGTCGATCTTCGCGCGCTCGGCCTTGCGGAGAAACAGCGGACCGTTGAATTTTACAAGGATGGAAAACAACAAACCGTCGAAGCGCGGTATCTACTGGTAAACTTTGGGCGCAACGTGTTGGCAAAGTACTTCGGCAAACTATACCAACCCCATGCCACGGACGAAGGCTCGGTGTTCAAGATTAACATGTTATTGCAACGATTGCCGAAGTTGAAAGCGACGAGGTATCCCTTGGCTCAGGTTTGGTGCGGCACGTTTCACAGCGATGAAGGCTATGAGCAAATGAATGCCAGCTACGATCAAGCATGCAGCGGCCGGCTGCCGAACAAAACACCATGTGAAGTTTACTGCCACACCTTGACCGACGACAGCATTCTTGCGCCCGAGCTGCGAGAGAAAGGTTTCCATACGATGACGTTGTTCGGACTGGATGCGCCATGGAACTTGTTTGCGCGCGATAACAGGACCATGCGAAAGCATGCGGAGAAAAGATTCATCGAGAGCATTAATCAGTGGCTGGACGAGCCGCTGGAGGATTGCCTCGCCGTGGCGCGTGATGGCAGCCTCTGTATCGAAAGCAAAAGTCCCGTCGATATCGAGGACGCCCTCGGAATGTTCCAGGGAAACATTTTTCAGAACGCACCAACGTTTCCTTTTGCTGAACGCAAAGAGCAAGCCGGCAAATGGGGCGTCGAAACTGAGTACGAAAATGTGTTTTTCTGTGGATCAAGCGCCCATCGCGGTGGCGCCGTCAGCGGTATTCCCGGGCACAATGCCGCGATGAAGGTGCTGGAGCTGATTCAGAAAACGCCCAACTCCGATAAATCGCGAGCAGGCGCTCAACTCCGAAAGGTTTCGCGAGCAAGCGACCCAACATCCAATGTCGAAGTCAGAAGTTAATCCATCAGATGTCGTCTCGATCGACGCGATTGTCGCGGCTGCTTATGATTCGATTTCGGGACCGGCTGGCCAGAAACGTGATTGGGAGCGGGAGCGGTCATTATATTATCCAGGTGCGCGTTTAATCCCCACCGCAAAGCCGGGGACGAATAGTAATCTTGCGCCGCAAATGTTGGACGTAGATGGTTTCATCGCCCGCGTGGAACCGTATTTTGCCGAGAACGGATTCTTCGAAAAAGAAATTGCCCGGCGCACCGAACATTTTGGACACATTGCTCACGTGTGGAGCACGTATGAATCGCGTCATAACGCACACGATCCCGAACCGTTCGCCCGCGGAATCAACAGCATACAGCTGTTTTACGATGGGAATCGCTGGTGGATCGTAAATATCTATTGGCAGCAGGAAAGCGCAGAGGATCCAATTCCGAAGAAATATTTTCTCAAAGTTTAGCGCCAAAGGCGCAGCGTTCAATCTAAGCCTGGGGCAACGCCCCAGGGTTTATGCGGCGATCCGAACGCCAGCGCTGAAAGCGCGATTCATCCTACGCACGTTCGATTGACTCGCTCGATTGAAGCGCGCTTTCAGCGCTTGTTTACACGGCAATTCGAATCCTGGGGCGATGCCCCAGGCTCAAAGTGACATGGCGCCTTTGGCGCCAAACAGATGCGTTTTCGGGATCAACGGCTACGGCCGGCAAACTCACGCACCTCTTTCGCGAATCTGTCGAGATATCTCGTGGCGGATTCGGGGGCATAGCGCAGCGCAATGTATGTATTCGAGATTTCCCGAATGCGCTTTGATTCGTTAGGCAATAACTGCGCGGCGCGCCTTGAGAAATCTGATGGTCCTTCCCAGGGCTCGCGCCGCGCACCCAGGACGGCGACCTTTTGACAAAAGCGTTCATATAACGCCTTCACCCGGTCCGCGTGTGAGCGTGTCCGCAATTGCATCCAGGCGAAATAGATTACGAGCAGTGCGATTGCGACAATCAGGATTTCGATGATGAGAACGAACGAGCCGCGGCTCGCGAGGCCCATTGAGTCCAGTAATACTTCTTGTACGTCTGCATCGAACGCCAACAGCCGGGTGTCCCATTCGTAACTGAGTGTCTCCAAGGCGAGGCGAGCGTTGGTAAACAATGCGAACCGGGCTAACCGCGTGAGGAACGCGCTTCGGCGAGCTCCCATTTGCCCAGAAGCAATGCCTCTTTCTAAAAATGAATTTAGATCGAGACTCGCTCGTCCAGGCGCAACTGCGGTGGTTGGATCCACTCGTGTCCATCCGCTGTCTGGAAGCCACACTTCGCACCACGCATGCGTGTCTGCTTGTCGCACGAGAAAGAAATGGCCCAGATCGTTATACTCACCGCCCAGATATCCGACGACCACACGCGCAGGAATTCCTGCCAGTCGCATTAAAGTGGCGAAACTGGCAGCGTAGTGTTCGCAGAAGCCAACCCGTCGATGAAAAAGAAATTGTTCCAGATCGTTCTTTCCGTATTCGCCCGGCGTTAAGGAATAGCGAAAACCTTGCACTCGGAAAAACTGGAGCGCGCTATTCACTATGGCGCGCGGATTAGCGTTCTGCATGGTCCAGGATTGTGCCAACTCGCGCACAGCCCGACTAATCGATGCCGGAAGTTCGAGTGCTTCCCGCCGTTCGCCTGGCGTCAATTCTTTTCCAGCTGCCCCGAGAGACGAAACCACTTCATATCGGCGCGCCTTTCGAATTGTCTGAACGCTCCAGAGATAATCGCCACGCGCAAGGATCGTCCCGGGTGGAATTTCAAACGGCCGATCGAGCGCAAACATCCAGCGTGCACCATGCGCCGCGAGCGTAATCCGTTGGCGAATCGTACTTCCTCTGGGCGATTGCCTGGTCCCGCCGCCGTCGCGGGAAGAGATTGATACCGGTACGTACGGGGCACGCCATTCCAGACCATCGCAGTGCCACATGACCGCGCCACGCCAATACATCGAACCGGGTGGCGTCACGGCGCTACCAGGAAACTCCGCGCGAAAGGCAATCTCCGAAGAATTTGCAAGCGCTGCGATGCTGCCCGGCGAGAGTCGATCGGAGAATCCGGAACTTGCCAAACCGGTGGCGCGAAAATCAACACGTAAGCCAGTATTGATTCGGGGAAACAGAACGAACAAGAGGACGACGAGTGGGGCTGCTTGAACAAGAATTTTACATGTCGCCTTCAACGGGGGCCAGAACGCTCCGGGCGACGATCCGCGATAAAACTGGATTAACGCCACGAGCGACAACGCAAATGCGGTGAGGAGAGAAAGCGCAATCACGAACTCCTGGGAAAGAAAAAAGCCACAAAGGCAGAGCACCCATCCCATCAGCACCATCACTTGAAACTCGCGCGCCGTGTGAGCTTCCAAAACCTTAAGAGAAACGAGGATAACAAGAAGAGATATACCCGGCTCGACGCCCTTCATGGATCCATAACTGGCGAAGATGGCGAAGAGGCCAATCGCCGCCAGCAGTAACTTAAGCGTCGCAAAGCGGAGCCGGTAGCCTCTTGGCTCCATCCAGAATTTCATTGCAAGCGCGAGCAGAAAAACACACGGGACCCAGCTCACAAGAGCACCGAACATGGGAGGCAGGGTGAAGAGCAATGCGGCTGCCAGCCAAAGCAGCGGTCGCCGTGGAATACTTCTATCCCTCGTATTCCCGCTCCAACTTCTACTCCTACTCTTGCTCATGCTCCGTAGGTCAATGGCCGGCAGGATCGGCGCTCCGCGCCGGGGCAGCTCCTTCCTCGAATAAACTGAGTGCCCGTAAGCACTGATGAAAATGCGATTGCCCAATAGCCGGAGGAATTTCGATGCGTGGAAGACGGAGCCCATAAGGACGCCCTGCACGTTCTGCTTCAATCACCCAAAGCGCTAACTGTGACAGTCTTTCTTCCACGTTGGCAACGTGGAGCGCAGAAAAATCGAGATACACCACGCCTTCTGCTTCAGCGGTGAATTGTTTAGTCATCAGCGGCTGCCCGCGGGCTACCGCTCTCCAATCGATATGGCGCTGAGATTCGCCGGGCATATATGCGCGCTGTCCTGCAAAATCGTCGCCTTCTCCAAACTCCGTCAGCGGGCGGCCCTCGCGCTGCCAAACGAAACTTGACGGAAGCCGGACCTCTCCCGCCGGCCTGGGATAGACAATGTAGGTTTGAGAAGAGGAAAATTTCTTCAAAAAGCGAATGAAACCGAGGGGGTAAGCACTCGTTAGGCATAACGTTCCTGCTTCATATTCGCCGCGCTGCCGTGCAGGGAATCGCAGCGTTACACGAGCTGCCTTATGGGCTGGAATATAATCGACGCGTTGATGCGCTCTGTCCGAACCCGACAGGGTTAGCTCAATTCCGTGGCGGGTTGCACGGGAGTCGTTCATGATCTCAAGCGGCAGAGAGACCTCCTGGCCTGCAAATGCTGGCTGCACCGATTCGAGTGTTACCGTTACGCCTGCGAGATTGATCAGAGTGTGCGGAATCGAAACCAGAAATACCGCCGTTACGGCGAAAAAGAGCAGGTAAACTGCAGCGTTATTTTGACTCGACGCCGCATACCACATCGCTCCCAGTACAAACAGCAGTCCGGCAAAACCTGCAGTTGGATAAATGAACGGAAGTTTTCTCGCTTTCACGGGACCGGCACGCTGTGAAGCAGATTATCAGCAAGCGTGCGCCCGCTTTGGCCGGGTTGTTCGATATCGTGTCCCAACCGATGCGCCATGACAGGGATCCCCACAGCTTGAATGTCTTCGGGAAGAACCATGTCGCGTCCGTGCATCAACGCCCATGCCTGGGACGCGTGGAGTAGCGCGAGGCCTGCGCGCGGCGACAAACCAGTGCTGTGGCGTTGCCGTGACGCATCAAGCAAATCCTGCAGGTAATCGAGCAGGGCAGGGGATGCGTGCACCTTTCGCACATTATCTTGAATCTCGATCAATATTCGCGGGCTCATTACCGGCTTCAATTCCTTAAGCATGTCGCGGCGATCCATGCCCAGAAGCATCGCTCGTTCGTTGGCGCGGTCGGGCACGCCCAGCTCGATCCGCATTAGAAACCGATCAAGCTGAGATTCAGGCAGCGGGAAAGTACCCACCGCGTGTTGCGGATTCTGTGTCGCGATCACAAAGAACGGCTCGGGCAAGTCATAGGTCACGCCGTCGATGGAAACGCGGTGTTCTTCCATCGCTTCAAGCAGCGCGCTCTGCGTTTTGGCGGTCGCACGATTGACCTCGTCGATCAGCACCACCTGTGAGAAAAGCGGACCGCGATGGAACACGAAGCGTTGCTCGCCTCGATCAAAGATTGAATTGCCAAGAATATCGGCCGGCAAAAGGTCACTGGTAAATTGGATGCGCTGAAATGCGAGCGCCAGCGAGCGCGCTAATGCCTGGGATAGCGTCGTCTTCCCGACGCCCGGAATGTCTTCGATTAAGAGATGACCGCGAGCGAGCAGACAGGCGACAGCGAGTTTTACCGCCTGGTTCTTTCCTACAATAACTTCGCAAATCTGTTTCGTGAAAGCGTCAACGTGCTCGCTCACCCTGAAATCATCTGCGGGAACGATGCCCTTCGCAAACAGGATCTGCGGGGAGTGGATCTGTCGTCTTCCTCTTCCTCATGCTCTTACTCCTGCTCCAATGCTGGCTCTGGAGATGTTACCTTCTGCGTTCGCCCGGATTCTCGAACACGTTCTCGTAGCCCGGCTTGCCCGCCGTAGCCTCGGCGGAGGCGGGCGGACGCGCCCTGCCAACCTGAGAATGGGTTGGAGCAGGGGATGGATGGGCGTCGCGATAACACTTTGTGACGAAACCGAGTACGAACGTGGCCAGGACAAACACGACAACGCGCTTTTCGGTAGAGGTAAGGCGGAATCTTTGCCTGACTTGATCGAATTTGAAGCCCACAGCGTTTTTCAACCACAAATCAACACAAATGGACACGAATTCATAAAATCCCGAAAACGTAACGACCCGCCTTGGCGCGAGGCTACACCGACCGTCGTCGCGAGCAGCGAATCCGGAAACGTTGTAACTTTTTAACGGTCCTTGTCATTTCCCAAGCGGCGCCGAGACATCGGTACCAGATGGAGGTGTGAATTCGAACATTGATGCAGGAACTGGCCCGCGCGTCTGATTCGAATACGTAGTTACGATCCTGTCGCCATTTGGTAACAGCATGCCGGTGCGTTCAACCCGAAGTTGGTCGTTGATTCGTAGCTCAAGCTTTTGAAAGACTCGTTTCATTGACGCCACGCGTGGTAACAGTGTCAGCTCGTATCCGGCTTGAGGCGGGTCACTCTTTGTCGCGCTGATCTGGAAAGTGTTTTCGACGTCCTCGAGATTCAGAGAAGAATTAATCGCTGCGACCGTGGAATCGAGCGGCGATCCTTTACCCAGTGGGTAACGCTCTGCCGCTTTAAAGTTAGGGTAATAAATCCAGAGCTGCCGGCCGTCACTCACAGTCAGGCTGGGCGAGCTGCCTTTGACTTCGCGTCGGAACTTGTTAGGCGGTTGGAACCAAACCTTTCCCGAGCTAAGGATCGGCTTCCTCATCAACCGAATCATTCTTTGTTCCTGAAAATCGGCTTGTGTGCTGCGGTTTTGCCGAATCGAAGCGAGAAGATTCTTGAGATCGGCCTCCGAAACCGGTGCGCTGCTCGCGATGCATATCAG
>JBKPLM010000096.1:0-3086 GCA_046731655.1 Verrucomicrobiota bacterium
GTTTTTCCCGCATGGGAATTGCCAGGCTGGACGCTGCGTCTTGTCGTCGTGCTCTTGCTCATGGGATTTCCAATCGCTCTTATTCTTGCCTGGGCTTACGACGTTACGCCCCAGGGAATTCGGATCACGCCGGGAGTACATCGACGCCGCAATTTGATAATGCTGATTGTGTCCGGTGTGATCATTTCCGCTGGAGCGGGTTTCTTCCTCTTACCGCGAGCGTCGGCGCGCAAGATCGACAAGTCGATCGCGGTGCTGCCGTTTCAAAGCCTCAGCGATGAAAAGGAGAATGCGTATTTCGCCGACGGAATGCAAGATGATATCCTAACGAATCTCTCGAAAATTGGGGATCTAAAAGTCATTTCGCGAATGTCAGTCATGTCGTATCGCGGTGATGGGACGCGCAACGCCCGGGAAATTGGGAAAGCACTGGGCGTTGGGACACTTCTGGAAGGCAGCGTGCGCCGCATCGGTAATCGTGTGCGCGTCAATGTCCAACTAATCAACGCGAACAATGACGAGCACATTTGGGCGGAAGATTACGACCGCGATTTAACCGATGTCTTCGCAATCCAAACCGATCTCGCGCAGAAAATTGCCGCGGCGTTACAGGCAAAGCTTTCTCCAAACGAACAAGCGCGACTTGACCGGCGCCCCACGCAAAATCCGGAGGCTTATCTGCTTTTTGTTCAGGCGCACGATTACTTCAACCAAAGAGATATGGTTCATGGCATCTCGTTAAAGGCGGTGCCACTCTTTGAACAGGCAATCAAGCTCGACCCAAACTTTGCTCTGGCCTTTGCAGCCCTCTCCAGGGTGGAAAGCTGGCTATATCATAGCTCCGACCCGGTGGCGGACTGGCGGGAGAAAGCGCGTTTCCATGCAAACGAAGCTCTACGACTGCAACCGGATCTGCCCGAGGGTCATCTTGCGCTGGGATACTCTTATTATTATGGCGATCGCGATTACGCTCATGCTCTGGCGGAATTTGAAATCGCGAAACGTGATCTGCCAAACGATGCCCAAGTCTATCTTGCCATTGGCTCAATCCAGCGCCGCCAAGGCAACTGGACGGAATCGACCGCGAACTTGGAAAGAGCCGCCGCGCTTGATCCAAAAAATCCAAACATCGTGACTAATCTCGCTACTAGCTACATAGCCTTGCGCAACTTCGAGACGGCCGAAAGGACTCTTGATCGTCTCATTGCCGTGGCGCCGCAATCGTTACAGGCGCATGCCATGAAGGGATTTCTGGCCGTTGCATGGAAAGGCGACGTTAGCGTGGCCGAAAAAGAATTTTCTTCAGTTTCGCCAGAGACTGATCCCGGTGGGCTGATAACCTGGGCGCGATTTTGGACTCTGACATTGCAGCGCAAGTTTTCAGAGGGCCTTCAGTTGGCACAACAATTTCGAGGCGAGATCCTGGCTACGCCCACGACCGCTCGTTGCCCAAAGGCTCTTTTGGAAGCGACGAGTTATTTGTATCTGGGCGAAAAAGAGAAGGCGCAGCTCGCGCTGGAGCAAGCGCGCCTTGTCGCTGAGAAACTCGTGGGCGAAGCGCCTCAAGATCCAGCTCGACACGGCCAACTGGGCCTGATCCTCGCGGCCTTGGGTCAAAAAGACGAAGCGATCAAAGAAGGCAAGCGCGCAGTCGAATTGTTACCAGAATCGGAGGATGCTCTTGATGGACCGGAAGGAACGGTAGCCCTCGCTCAGATTTATGCCTGGACTGGCGAATCTGACGATGCGTTTCGCCTGCTCGATCATCTGATCGCGATTCCCAACGGCCCCACGATTTCGATGCTCAAGGTCGATCCAGCGTGGGATCCGCTGCGCAAAGATCCTCGCTTCCAGGCGTTGATCGACAAATACGCGGCCAAAGACTGACGCCAGTTTAGCTGAATATGAAGAGCGCATACGGACTGAGCATTCCACAAACACTGGAAGAGGTGTGCGATCCACAGCGGGTCGCCCTGCTCGTTTACGACATGCAGGTTGGAATCTTAAGTCAACTTAAGAATGGAGATGAGGTAACGCGGCAAGTTCACAAAGTTCTGACAGCCGCACGCAATGCTCACGTGCGCGCCTTCTTTTCGAGGCATCTTTCGCTGCCAAAAGAACTCATGGGCATGTTTCAGTTCCGCATGGCCATGGCTTGGCAACGCGTCGATTCGCCCGATCAAGTGAATCCCTGGTTTTTGCGTGATTCGCCCGGATTTCAGATTGTCCCGGAGCTATCACCGCTCCCCACGGAAGGCGTGTTCGACAAATTGACGATGTCGGCTTTCGAAGGCACATGGCTCGATTTCGCGTTACGAGATTGCGGGATCAACGCCTTTATCATTGTCGGCGTGGCGACAGAGATCGGAATCGAACCGACAGCGCGTCACGGCGCCGACCTGGGATATATTCCCGTGATCGTTGCGGACGCCTGCGGCGCCGGCAACGAAGAAGCCGCCAAACGCTCGATCGAGAGCTTGAAGTTTACCGGAGACGCGTTGACGACCGACACCGAGACGATTTGCCAGGTTCTCCGAAAGCAACCCGGAACTCGGAGCGCGTAAATCTCAATCAGACGCGAGGTAAAAATTCTTCTCGCACGATCTTAGCTGCTGAGAAATTTCTCCACTTTATCGAGCACACTGTTCCATCCTTGCTCGTGATCGTCGCGTGACGCTTCGCTTGGAAGCTTTTCGTGAGTCAGGCGGAGTTCCGTGCCGCCCTCACGATCGAAAAATTCCACCGTGACGATGCTGTTTTGATTTTTCCAATCTTCGTCCTCTTCCAACTTCCAGGTAAACACGATCTTCTTGCCGGGCTGTAGCTCGCGGTATTCGCCGGAGATAGTCACCTCTTTACCTTCCGGGTCCGTGCAGCCCCAACGGAATTGGCCCCCTAACCGCACGTCGGCGATCAAATCGCGAGTCGCAACGTTCTCTGGACCGAACCACTTCTTTAGTTTTTCGGGATCAGCCCAGGCAGCATAAACCCGATCTCGCGGCGCCTTAATGAGACGTCTGATTTCCAGTGAGAATTTTCCCGCTTCAGCCATAGATTCGCGTTTGTCGATAAGAATTTGTACTACA
>JBKPLM010000097.1:0-6428 GCA_046731655.1 Verrucomicrobiota bacterium
AACACGGCCACAGGTCCGCAAGCGCTCTTTAGCAACACCACCGGCTTCGACAACACGGCCACCGGTTTTGAGCCGCTCTTCTTCAACACCACCGGCAGCGAAAACACGGCCACCGGGAATTTCGCGCTCTTTCACAACACAACCGGCTTCGACAACACGGCCACAGGTTATGAGGCGCTCGCTGGCAACACAGAGGGCGGCTACAACACGGCCATCGGTGTTTTAGCGCTCGCTGACAACACAGAGGGCAACTACAACACGGCCACCGGTTATGCGGCGCTCCTCATCAACACAGAAGGCAACGGCAACACGGCCACCGGTATTAACGCACTTGTTAGCAACGACAGCGGCTCTTTCAACACGGCCAGTGGTGATGCCGCGCTCGCTGGCAACACAGAGGGCAGCTACAACACAGCCAACGGCTTGTATGCGCTCGCGAGCAACAGAACCGGCAGCAACAATATCGGATTGGGCGTCGGAGCCGGTATAAATCTCACCACGGGCAATAACAATATCGATATCGGCAACGAGGGGATTGCCGGGGAGTCCAACGTCATCCGCATCGGTACGCAAGGAACACAGCGGCGAACATTTATCGCTGGCATTAGCGGGGCGGGACTTAACGGGC
The DNA here is from genome assembly GCA_046731655.1 of Verrucomicrobiota bacterium. GTDB lineage: Bacteria > Verrucomicrobiota > Verrucomicrobiia > Chthoniobacterales > UBA10450 > Udaeobacter. Next base: position 629 of record JBKPLM010000097.1, read on the forward strand.
AACCTGTTAAGATAAACGCCAGCGGCCAACTTGGTACGCCACCCTCTTCGCGGCGATTTAAAGAAAAGATCCGACCGATGGACAAAGCAAGCGAAGCTATCCTTGCGCTGAAACCGGTCAGGTTCCGCTACAAGAAGGAGATTGATCCCAATGCCACGCCGGAGTTCGGCCTTGTGGCTGAGGACGTGGAAGAGGTGAATCCAGATTTAGTCGTCCGTGATCGCAACGGGGAAATCTACAGCGTTCGCTACGAAGCGGTGAACGCGATGTTGCTCAATGAGTTTCTCAAGGAGCACCGCTCAGTGCAAGACTTAAAGTCCGCTGCTGCAAAACAGGAAGAGACTATCGCGCATCAGCAGAAGCAAATTGAAGCGCTTACTGCGGGCCTACAGAAAGTGACCTCGGAGCTTGAACTGAGCAAACCCGCGTCGCAAGTCGTCAACAAGAACCAGTAAAAAGCTGCCGACAATCTCAGCGAAGCTGGGTGGAGTTAGGGCTGCGTCTCAGCGATTGATTCCACCGGGCGAACAATCTGGATCCTGGACGCACATCGTGGCAGTCAACGCTTTATTGTGCGTGCGAACGAAAAGCTGACTGCGTTTCTTGAACTCGAAAGAGTCACCCGCGAGCATTCCGCCTTTGAAATGCTGATGTAATTCACCACAATTCTCGCCATGCGGTCTCTTGCGCGCCTCCCATCGGATGGGCAAGAAATAACACCAATCTTATTCTGGCGAAACTTACGCCGCCCAGGGTCGCATACTCTGGATCTGCTGTCTCTGGCCTGCTTCACCTGTCGTTAAGAATCCTAGTGCGGCAGGTAATTGAGCAACTTGAGGATATCGGAGAAAACACCCATCGCCGTAACATCCGCGCCCGCCCCCGGGCCCTGAACAACGAGGGGGGTACGCGAATAACGCTTCGTGGTGAATGCGATGATGTTGTCGCTGCCCTTGGTAGCGGCGATTGGATGATCGTGCGGGAACTCTCTGATTCCGGCGCGGGCGCGGCCGCCTTCGAGCGTGCCGACGTATCGCAACACTGCGCCGCGCGATTGCGCGCGTTTCAATCGTTCTGCCATTTCGCAATCGTGCTTAGCCAATGAGCTGAAAAACCCGTGCGAGAATGGCGTCAGCTTCAAAGTTTGAGGAACCAGGCTCTCAACCTGGACGTCCGCGATTTCCATTTTCGATCCACTTTGACGCGCGAGAATAAGCAACTTTCTGGCGACGTCCTGACCTGAGAGGTCATCCCGTGGATCTGGCTCGGTCAGCCCGGTCTGGTAGGCTGTTCGCACGAGAGCGCTAAATGGCAGGCTCCCATCAAAACTATTGAACAGATAGCTTAGCGTGCCCGAGAAAACGCCTTCCACCTTCCTGATCACGTCTCCGCTGGCGATCAGGTCGCGCAGCGTCGACATGATAGGCAGTCCAGCGCCAACGTTGGCTTCGTCTAGAAAGTACTTCTGCCGCTTTCGCAAAAGCTCCATGAGGACGGCGTATTGTCGCCACGGCAACACGTTCGCGCGCTTGTTCGGCGTGATGATGTGCAAATTCGCTCTGACAAAATCGGGATATGCCTTCACGATTGAATCGGCGGCCGTGCAATCAACTACCGCTGCGTCGGTCAACTCGAGTTTTGCGATTTCCCTTGCTAGGACCTGCGGATCCATCCGTCTTCGCGAAGTGGATAATCTCTCGCGCCAGCGTGCGAGATTTATGCCGTTACCGTCGAGCGCAAACCACTTGCTATTGGCCACACCGACCACCGTGACATCGAATCCACGGGCGAGCAGATACGTGCGCTGCTCGTGCAGTTGTCGCAGTAGCGTTCTACCGATATTTCCGACGCCGATCACGACAAGCGCGAGGCGCTTGCGGAGTTCGAAGAACGCCTGATGGATGATATTCAGCGCACGCGCTTGCTGCGCCACGTCGATGACGCAAGAGATGTTACGCTCTGACGCGCCCTGGGCAATCGCGCTGATATTAATATTATGCCGACCAAGCGCTCCAAATACTTTGCCAGAGACACCGGGATGCCCTTTCATTTCATCGCCGACCACCGCCACGATCGCTTGATTTGGTTTTTCATCGAGCGATGTCAAATGGTTCTGGAATTCGAACCGAAATTCGTGACGCACGGCCGCAATCGCTAAAGCTGTGTCGGCCTCGCGGACGGCGAAACAAATCGTGTGCTCGGATGAGGCTTGGGAGATGAGAATGACGTTGACGCCGCGAGATGCCAGCGCACGAAATAATCGCTCGGCGATTCCGGGAACTCCAACCATGCTCAGGCCACGAATGGTGAGGAGCGTCAGTCCCGCGATTGAGCTGATCCCCTTCGCAAGTTGATCGCCATCGCTGCGATTACCCGAAATGAGCGTACCCGGCACCTCTGGACGGAATGTATTCTTGATCAAAAGCGGAATTCGCCTAGCTACGGCCGGAGCAATCGCAGCGGGGTGAAGCACCTTCGCGCCGAAATACGACAGCTCCATGGCTTCTTCGTATGTGATCCGCGGCAAAACAAACGCAGATGCGACCGCCTTGGGATCGGCGCTCAAGACGCCGTCGACATCCGTCCAGATCTCAATCACGGAAGCGCCAAGAGCGGCGCCTAGAATGGCGGCCGTATAATCGGATCCATTGCGGCCGATTGTTGTAGTTTGGCCGTCGCTGGTCGATCCAATAAACCCGGTCACGACAGGTATAGGCCGGCGGCGGCGAACTTGGAACAGGTCTGTAAAGTATCGTCGGGCCGCGCGATTCGTTTTGCTAAAGATCACATTCGCGTTCGTGAACTGGTTGTCCGTGACCACGAGTTGTCGCGCGTCAACAAACCGGGCGGGATGAACCCGCGCAAGATGTGCCGCCACGATTAGCGCGCACAGCCGTTCGCCGAAACTCACGATTAGATCGAGCGCACGTGGTGGACAGTGACCTAAGAGCTGGACGCCGTGAAGCGCGTCATGCAAATCGCCGAGAAGTGTATCGACTTGCGATTGGATTCGGATACCTCGACGTCGATCCACCAAACTGTCGACCGCCGAGCGGTGGCGTCCTGCGATTTTTTTCCACGCCGCATCGTAGCGCCGATCGTCCTTTTCCGCCAGCCGCGCACACTCGAGAAGCTGGTTGGTCACGCCCTGAAAAGCGGAAAGCACTACGATGACTTTTCCCCGCCGCGCTTCCTCAAGAACGATCCTGGCGACATCCCGGATGCAGTCGGCTGTGGCAAGCGAAGAACCGCCAAACTTAAGGATTTTCATACCCGGAACCAATATAGCCGCGAAGGTGTAATCCGGCCCGCGTGAAGTACTGGGAAATAATCGCGGACAATCTCAGCGAAGCTGGGTGGAGTTAGGGCTGCGTCTCAGCGATTGATTCCACCGGGCGAACAATCTGGATCCTGGACGCACATCGTGGCAGTCAACGCTTTATTGTGCGTGCGAACGAAAACTTAACCACGTTTTTGTTTGAATTGGGATCGGTGGTTCGCGGGTTGCCGTGAATTGCCTCGACAATCTGGCGAGATTTTTCCGAAGCTCCCCGGATATGAACACAAGCATTCCAGTCACCTTTCACTGGTTTTTAGCGCGGCGTTGGTCTCGGATGGGGAGTCGGCGGTGGCCTGGGTGTGACTCTGGGAGTGGCACTCGGCGTTGGGGTACCCGTTGGAGTGGACGTAGGTGTAGGTGAAACTTTAGGCGTAGGCGTAGCAGTAGGTGTTATCGTGACCGTCGGCGTAGATGTGGGTGTAGGCGTGGATGTGGGTGTAGGTGTAGGTGTAGGTGTAGGCGTAGGTCCCTGGACACCCGTGATTCGGTACAGCACGCTCTGGTCTTCATTGTACTCCACCACATAGAGTTCTCCTGTCTCGTCTTCGCCAAAGGTGCTGATGTGAAAGCCAGCAGGGAGCAGCGCCTGGCTTTCCCACGTGCCGTTGCCTTGCTGGATCGCACCCCAGATGCGTCCTGTGCAAAAATCGGCGTAGAAGTAGATGCCCTCGAGGTCTGGATAAAGTTGCCCACGGTAGCGGTAGCCGCCAGTTACCGAGCAGCCGACAGTGTGGTTGTACTCGGCGATCGGAAGAGTCGAGGCACCATTCAGGAAATCAACACAGCTTCCCGGTGGGTCATCGTCGAAGCAGTGCAGGCCTTCGAGCACGTTCCAGCCATAATTTTCTCCTCCGCTGCTTGACGCCGGTTGGAAGTTGACCTCTTCCCAGGTGTCTTGACCGACATCAGCGATAAAAAAGTCCCCGGTGATTCGATCGAAAGTGCAGCGCCACGGATTGCGCAGGCCGTAGGCCCAGATCTCATCCAGTCCGGGACCGCCGACAAACGGATTATCGGGCGGCACCGCATAGTTGCGTTCCGGATCGCCCGGGAAATCATCGCCGTTGATGTCCACGCGCAGGATCTTGCCCAGCCAGGTTTCGAGATTCTGTCCGTTTTCGAGCGGATCTCCGCAACAACCGCCGTCGCCTATAGAAATATAGAGGTGACCATCAGGACCGAATGCGAGCTGTCCGCCGCTGTGGCCGCCAATTGGCTGACCCTGAGTCAGGACTATCTGCGTAGAGTCTGGATCGGCCACGTTCGGGTCGGTGGCGGAAACCTGGTACCGAGCAACGACGGTGGTGCCATCAAGGTCTGTGTAATCGACGTAGAAGAACCCGTTTGAAGCGTAATCGGGGTGGAAAGCCAGGCCGAGCAACCCCTCTTCGGGGTCGTGGCCTACCAAGTCAAAGATATCCAGGAAAGGAGTGGGAAGCACCGAGCCGTTGATGAAGATGAGGATCTGTCCCGTTTCCTGCACGATAAATATCCGACCACTACCGTCGCCGGCATTGGTCACGGTGGTTGGCTGCGTGAGCCCGGAGACAACCGGGTCCAACTGGATCGTGGGCAAAGGGCCGCGCTTTTGCCTTAAACCGTTAAATCGTTGAAGCCTTAAATCGCTAAACGAGTTAGCCGTGACTAACAGCGCCAAAAAGAGGCCGGTCAGAAAGGTAAAGAGAACGATCAACAGCCGGAGACTGAAGAATCCGGATGCCGAAGTGACTCTCTTTTTCATAAATGGCTTTCTTGTCGGTTGCTACTCTGTTTGTCTGGGCATTTCTCTTGTAACAGAAGTAAACGAAGATAACGAACACTTTTTGCCAGCAACGACAGAACAGAATTTTTGTTTTCCTTTGCCTGCTCGCGAAGGCGTTCGGAGCTATTTTCTGTTGAGAATCTAGTCGGGGCATAATCACGAATCACTATTCCCTCCACCGCGGCGTCGGGCGCGGCTGCGGCGTCGGCTGCCCCCGGGGCGTCCAGCACTGAGTGATACCATCATTATCAATACGCCAGCCCTCGCGGAGACGGTGCCGTCACTGCTCATTCTCCAGCGCAGGATGTCAAAGCCCCAAGTGACCACGCGCCGCAAATCGGCGATCCAACACCAATCATCTGTATGATTGCACCGCGGACGGAGCAACGCCTGTACCGTGACGGCGTGAAAATTCAATCACTGGCTGGATTCTTCCAGCTACAGGACGTGAGGTACCAAGTTACGAACGGAAGGCAAAGAAGGTGCGTGTAATCGGCTGCCTTCTATCGGACGACGACCACAACGGAAGCGCGGACGGGGTTCGACGGTCCAGTATTTCAGCAAGAACGGATTCCATCATCCCTGGCGCTCGACGGCGTGGGAAATTCACCCCGGTGATTCAAGTCGAAGCGATACACTAAGTCGCTGCTACGTACATAATCACAACAAAAAGCATCGCCCCATCGCCAATAATTGGA
>JBKPLM010000098.1:0-2821 GCA_046731655.1 Verrucomicrobiota bacterium
GCTTGAAGCGGCTGCAAAAGGAGGCAAGACGGGGCGTCAGACACGGAGAAGCGCTCGTAAGTGAGACGACGCTTTAATATCTTCCAGTGAGAAATCCGGTCAACGGACTGGTCGCTGCCGCGACGTCCAGTTTTTCCGCTAATCCGATTTCGCGTGCTTCGCGACCTGCCTCAATGGCTTTCTTAAATGCTTTGGCCATGCGAACCGGATCGGAAGCAATTGCGATTGCTGTATTAACCAAAACTGCGTCGGCGCCCATTTCCATCGCTTCAGCCGCGTGGCTTGGCGCGCCCAGACCGGCGTCAACGACGACGGGCACTGTCGCTTGTTCGATGATGATCTCAATTTGCAGGCGTGCCTCGATTCCGCGATTGCTGCCGATTGGCGAACCGAGCGGCATCACCGTTGCGGTGCCGATGTCCTGCAAACGTTTCGCCAGGACCGGGTCGGCATTGATGTAGGGAAGAACGGTGAATCCTTCGTTCACCAGAATTTCAGCGGCGGCCAGCGTTTCGACAGGATCTGGAAGCAGATAGCGCGGGTCCGGGTGAATCTCGAGCTTGATCCATTTTGGCAAGCCTGCACTCGCGGCGAGTCGCGCGAGGCGCACCGCTTCGTCAGCGTTGCGCGCACCGCTCGTGTTCGGCAAAAGAAGAAAACGTTTTGGATCGATAAAATCGAGAATGTTCGCAAATGGATCGTGCTTGCCGGAGATATCTGCGCGCCGAAGCGCCACGGTCACCAGCTCCGATCCGCTCGCAAGAAGCGCGTCGCGCATCAATTCGTTCGACGCGAATTTCCCTGTGCCAACGAGCAAACGCGAGCTGAACTCGCGATCAGCGATCTTCAGTTTTGATGGCTTGTCCGACATCGATAGAGAATAAACGAATTCGCGTAAAGGTGCGAGTGTGGATCTCTGGAGAGCGGGACGCGCGCAACTTTTACTTGTACGACCCACGCCATCTCGCCAGATTTCACCAATGACACGTTTTGATTTTCGCCGCGAAGATTGTGTCCGGGGAATGTCGCGACTGACAAATGAAAGTGTCGATCTCGTGGTGACCTCACCCCCCTACAATCTGGGAATTCGCTATGGGAAATATGCCGACCGGCAGGATCGACAATCGTATTTGAATTGGTGCGCGAAATGGGCAGCGCAAATGCGAAGAATTCTACGATCGAACGGATCTTTTTTTCTGAACATCGGCTCGGCGCCATCGAATCCAATGTTGCCGCATGAAATTGTAATCAGGCTGACGTGCGCCTCCGGGGGATTTGTTTTGCAGAACACGATTCACTGGATCAAGTCGATCACGATTAAAGATCGAAAGGGCGATCTCAAGTCGCACGGCCATTTCAAGCCAATCAATTCGAAGCGGTTTCTTAACGATTGTCACGAGTACATATTTCACTTCACGAAGTCCCGACGAGTTGAAATCGATCGACTTGCCCTCGGCGTTCCATATCAGGACAAAAGCAATATCGCGCGCTGGTCGCACACTCGTGGAAGCGATCTTCGCTGTCGCGGCAATACCTGGTTTGTCCCGTACGAAACAATTCAGAATCGCGAGGAAGAACGACCACATCCTGCGACGTTTCCTGTGGAACTGGCTGAGTGGTGCGTGAAGCTACACGGCGTATCGAAGGTCAAAACGATGCTCGATCCGTTTCTGGGGATTGGAAATTCAGCAGTCGCAGCCCAACGCTGCGGCGTGAACAGATTCATCGGGTTTGAGATCGACGATGTTTATCTCGCAGAGGCGAAGCGACGCCTCGGCTCGACAAATTCTAGGAGCGGAGCGAGCATTCATTAGATCCGCGCGATTTTTTTTGAAGAAATTAATCATAGCCAGCCAGATCTTCGTAACGCTAAACGTCCTTTCGACGTTCGTTGCAACTGGAGCCGGAGGTTCTTTCGAGTTCGGGGGTGTTCCCTTTTCTCCAGGTTCAACCGTTCGAGCCAATGTCCCTCTGAGTCCGCAGGAAAAATCATACGCCGCGCAAGGTGGCAACCCTGTGCCATCAAACGCAGTGGCTGTGCTTGCAACGCCGGCAAATTTTGATCCAACAAAAATCTGGCCGGTTTTGGTCATCTGTTCCACGAGCGATTTCAAACGTCAGAACCGAGATGACCTTGTCGATTTTTATAGGCGGGTCGGACTTGCCGAGAGCTGGGTATTGCTGGCGGGCGATGGTCCCCAACGCGCGCGGAACGACAATGTGGCTTGGCGCGAAGCCATGACACTCGCTGCCGTGGATGCGCTTCACCGGGGCTTCCCCCGGTCGGAGAAGTGGCCGATGGCGTGCGCAGGGTTCTCCGGGGGAGGCAAAGGCGTTGGTTATGTTGCGCCTTTCCTCTCGAAAAACGGCTGTCGCGTTATCGGAATTTATATCACTGGTGCGAATGAAGACCACCTGAGTGACGGATACGCGACGCTCCATCCCGGGCCGGCTTTTCTAAACACGCCGATCTACGTTAGTGCTGGGCGCGATGACAGGATTGCCACGCTGGAACAGCAATACAACGTCGCAGGTTCAATCAAACGAACCGGCTTCCAACGCATTCGAATCGGGACTTTCCACGGTGGCCATGAGGTTAATGACGCGCAGACCTCGATCGCGTTGCATTGGTTCAGTGAACTGGCGAAATAAGCGGCGAGTCGTAAACGGTCATTCCGAGCGGAGCGAGGAACCTCCCATTCGAAGCTTTGATCATGCACCTTTTACGGTGTGACATTCGCAGCCTATGAGAGGTCCCTCACTACGTTCGGGATGACACGCTAAACCTTGGAACGTAATCAGTTCGTCCCCGGGAAATGCC
>JBKPLM010000099.1:0-10725 GCA_046731655.1 Verrucomicrobiota bacterium
TTTTTCCGGTAGTTAGACATGTTGTTCTCCTCTTCTTGGTTTAGCGAACTGTCTCTGGTCTACTTGCCATCGGAACTCGAAGCGGCTGGAAAAGCGACCTCTTCCACGAATGGGCCGGGTCGAGAATTCCATAAAGTGCCAGCTTCACGATGTCCTGGACTATCATCCACGCCAGGTTATAGGCCCAAACAAAACCGATGATTCTCCAGGGAAGCCCAGGCACCAGCCAACCCTGGCTGCACATGAAGACCGCGGCGATTTGGGTCACGACAATCGCAAAGAAGAGCTTGGCGTTTGGATAGGGCGGCCTCCACAAAGCTCCTCGCGTGCGAGTCACGAATAACATGAGATGACCGCCGGCAACCAGCTGGAGAAACATCATTGTCTGCAGCTGTGGATGATCGAGGTGGTGAAGAGTATCCCCTAGGTAGAGCAGACCAAAGCTTTGAATAACACCAAGTAACCCCAGCACTGATGAAATCACTAACACTTTGTCCAGCTCCCATCTAACCGGTTGAGGCGGGACACTGGCATTATCGAAGGCGATGGTCATGATGGGCACATCGTCCAGAAGAGCGAGTGCGATCAGCATGATCGCGGTCAACGGAAAAAAATGGTAGTAAATTGATGCCAGCACAACAAACACCATGATCGCGATAGTCATGGCGATGCGATATAACACATAACTCATCATCCGCTCGAAGATCCGTCTGGCTTCCGCGATTCCTTCGATGATCACCGAGAGACCAGGTCCGGTCAGAATTACGGCTGCTGCCGCTCGAGCCGCTTCGGTCGCTCCCGAGACAGCGATGCCTACATCTGCTTGTTTGAGAGCGGGAGCGTCATTGACACCGTCGCCGGTCATTCCCACGATGTGGCCGTTTTCCTGCAGGATTTTTACGATGGCGTATTTATGTTGGGGGAAAACTTGAGCGAAACCATCGGCCTCATCGATCTTCTCGGCAGCATCCAACGGGATTTGCCCTTTTGTAACATCGCCGGGGAAAAGTTCTGTCGCTGGCTGGATGTTTGTGCCCATGTCCAACTCCGATGCGATCTGTCGGGCAATAGCGACGTTATCGCCGGTAACCATCTTTACCTTCACGCCGTAGGCACGAGCCCGAGCGATAGTGCTCTGGGAATCCGGTCGAGGCGGATCCAGTAACGCAAGAATTCCTTGGAACACCCAGGGGCCATCGCCTTCGGCGACAGCCACGCCAATAGTGCGATAGCCCCGACTGGCCAAACTGTTCACCGCCTGGTTAGCTTTCGCGAGCTCGGCACCAGAAAGCTTAGCCAGCGCCAGAATCACTTGCGGCGCACCTTTGGTAACTCTAAAAAGTTTACCGGAAGTATCCTTGATGGTTGCCTCAGTGCGTTTGTCCACCGGATTAAAGGGGACGTACTTTTCCTGTTGATAGGTCTTAAGTATTGCAGGCTCTTTCAGGCCGGCCATTACTGCGAGATCGATCGGGTCGTTATCCGCCGCGCGCGAAGCTAACGACGCCATCAGAATCAACGTCCCTGCGTCGGCTCCAGTCCAGGGTTCTGGGTCGCCAAGGGTCAGCTTGTTCTGAGTTAATGTGCCAGTCTTATCGGAGAAAAGTACGTCGACGCCGGCCAGTTCCTCAATCGACTCCAATCGAGAAACGATTGCTTTGCTTCTGGCTAACATCCGGGCGCCCAGAGCCATTGTCACAGAGAGCACGGCAGGCATGGCCACTGGCACTGATGCCACCAAAAGGATAAGAACGATTTCGGCGAGCCTTAACAAAACGACGCGATCGTAATGGCCGCGCATGTCGAACAGACGGCTAGCCACGAGTATCACGACCAAAACCAGGGCAAGGATTATCAGGAAGTTGCCTATCCTCATTACTGCTCTCTGGAAGTGGGAAACGCTTCCGGCGCCAGCCACCAATTTCGCCGTCCGTCCGAAGAACGTATTCGCCCCGGTCATGGTAATTGCCGCGACCATCTCTCCCTGTTTCACAACGGAGCCCGAGTACGCGTCTTCTCCCGATTTCTTGGTAACTGGCAGAGATTCACCCGTGAGCGCTGATTGGTCGATGCTGATGTAATCGCCTTGGATGAGCTTGCAGTCAGCGGGAACAACGTCGCCGAGGTACAGGCGAATGATATCTCCAGGCACAAGCGTCCGCGCATCGACTTGCTGCCATTTTCCGTCGCGAAGAGCGCGCGCTTTCAACGCGAGCGAACTCTTCAACGCCTCCAGAGCATTGGAAGCTGCATGTTCCTCCCAGAACCCTAACAGTGCGTTGAACAACAGGAGTGAAGTGATGATCGTGAAATCGCCCCAGTCTCTTACGATCAACGCCATCAGGGCCGCCGCCTCGATCATCCAGGGAATTGGCCCCCAGAAATAGGCAAGGAACGCGGAGAGCGCGCTTTTCTTTTCTTCAGCGAGTGCATTCGGCCCATATTTAGTCAGACGTTCCTGTACCTGAGCGGGATTCAAACCGGTCTTCGGATCGGTCCCAAGCTTCGCGAGAATCTCAGCAACCGTGGAAGTTGCGGATCCCGTGTGGTCAGATGCTGACATGAACAACCCCTCGGCTCATTCGGTAGGAGGACGTGATACCTTCTCCGACTCTCGAAGACTAGAAAAAAGCTAACAGCAGTTTGGAGTTCCGCCTTCAGGCGGTCCGGAGTTTTGTCTTTACACCGAAGTCTCTCGCGTCCGCGATCGAGCGCGAGTCTATGGGCATCGGCGACTCAACCGCATAAATGCGGAACTCCTACATCGCCTTATAATCAACCGTAATGGTGCGGTAAAGAAGAGGGCCGTGCTGCGCAGAGAAATAAAAAAGCTCAAGCATCGTAGCACCGACCATCCATTGATAGCCGACCAGCGTCTGGACGACGTCCGTGTCAGTGTCGCGAGAGCGTGAAACGAGCTTCCCCGTTCCGTACTTTTCGTCGAAGTATTTGCGAATTTCTCCCATCCGCTGGTTGTAACGTTCGATCGACCAATCCGGGTATTCGTATTGCAACTCCACCGCGACAAGCGCTCGTTGCTTGAAAGTAAACACTGTGCGCTTTAACCCCGGATGAACCAGGCCTTCCACTGTCCAGACGTCCCGGTTCTCCTTTTTATCCCGAGAAGTGATCTTGGCTTTCGCCCCGTGCAGCACCGCTTCCACATGCGCCATCGAATCGTTCCAACGAAAGCCGAACGGCGGCAATAGCTCATCAGCAGAATATGCCTGCGCCGCAGAAAGAAGAAGGATAATTGCGCTGGTCGAAAGGGCTCGGCGTATTGCACCGCCGTTGCAATTAAGAGCGCAGTTCGCTTGGTTCTTCATCTTCCTGTGCATTGCCCGCATTTTCGATCGGCATCCCAGTAGCACTCTGAAGGCGGGAAAATTGCGTGCACGGGTCAATTCGGTCAAATCGAGGTGGCGCTATTGCGATGCGAATCGATTGGTTCCTTCCCGTCAGCGAAAGCACTCCTGTCGCAGACATATCTGCGGCAAGAGCAGCAACGGGATTCTCTTTTTGTTTTTCCTCGGACACGCGCGTTTCTTTTTCTAGTCAAGAAAATTTTTGGTCGTGATGAAAAATAAAATTCATTTTCTGTTCATTTTTTTCTTGTCGATTTTGAAAGCGATTTCTAGTCTCAAGCCCGCTGGCGAGGCAGAAACAAGAACGCCTGTGAATAAGTTGTGAACATGTCTGAGAAACTTTTAGCAGCGAGAATGAACGAGACGAAGAACTTCCCGGAACAACGATGGAACGCGCAAGTTTGCCTGGACACATACAATGGATCACTGAAGCACTGCGCAGTCTATTTTCCCTCGTATTTGTGCGTTTTTGGCCTTTTTCTCCCGCATTTCTGCAGCGAATCACGCTGCAGACCATTTCAACGTCACTCCCGTTTTCCGCGGCGATTTTCCTCGGTATCAGCGAGTGTGGCGATTGTGTAACACTGTTAACAAGTCGGCTATGGACAAGAAGTGTGCGCAGTTGTGGCAGCAATTATCGGCCGCGCTCAAGCCACAGATTAGCTCCGATAGTTTTAAACGCTGGTTCTCAGCGGTTGAACTCGTCGAGGCGAAAGAAAAATCGCTCACTCTTCGCGTTCCAAACAACATCTATCAGTTTTGGATTGAAAGTAATTATATGCCCGCGTTGCAGTCTGCCATTGTAACGACGTTCGGCAGCCCGCGTCCCGTAAAGTTCTGCTCCCCGTCGGGAACTAGCGGGCAAATGCCTGCCGAGGATACCGCGCCGCTGGAAAAAAATTTGCCTGAACCGCCGCCCGCTGACACAAAACCGGGGGCGACCGTGCCCGGCCTTAATCCACGGAATACGTTCGAATCTTTCGTGGTTGGTCCGAACAATGAAATTGCGCATGCCGCCGCCCTGGCCGTGGCGCAGGCACCCGCGCGCACGTACAACCCACTGTTCGTTTACGGCGGTGTCGGTCTTGGTAAGACCCACCTGATGCAGGCCATTGGCCAATACGTCTGGGCCAAGAAGAAAAACGTGAAAGTGATCTACGTCTCCAGTGAACTGTTCATCAACGAGTTCATCGACGCCATCCAGCACAGTAACCTGGTCAAATTCCGGAAGCGTTATCGCCAGGTCGATCTCCTCTTGATTGACGACATCCAATTTCTCGGGGGCAAAGAGCGTTCACAGGAAGAATTCTTTCACACGTTTAACACGCTGTTCGATGGGCATAAGCAGATTGTTCTCTCCAGCGATCGTCCGGCTTCCGAGATTGCGAATCTGGAGCACCGCCTGGTTTCGCGCTTTGAATGGGGACTCACTGCTGAGCTTCAACCGCCGGACATCGAGACCCGCATGGCGATCTTGCGGAAGAAAGCGCGCGGCATGCAGATCCAATTGCGCGACGAAGTTTTTCAATTTCTTGCCAGCCGCATCCGCACGAATGTGCGCCGGCTGGAGGGCGCGCTCATGCGCGTCGCCTCGTTTGCCTCACTCAGCGGCAAGGAACTGACCCAGGAGGTCGTGGAGCATTTGCTAAAAGATATTCTGCAGGAGGAAGGACGCCATTCCATCACAATCGAACAGATTCAGCGGCGCGTGGCCGAACATTTCGACGTGCGCATAGCCGATATGACAAGCAAGCGGCGCCCGGCCAGCATCGCTTTTCCGCGGCAGGTGGCAATGTATCTTGCGCGCGCGCTTACGAAGGCGTCTTTGAATGAAATTGGCGATGCATTCGGGGGACGGGATCACGGCACAGTGCTGCATGCCTGCAAGCTGGTAAAGAAACGGATGGCCGAACAGGACAACATCCGCCAGACGATATCCTTCATTGACAGTTCCCTTCAGCGTTGACTGCAAGCTGTCATTCTGAGCGGAGTGGAGTGAAATGAAACGAAGTCGAAGAACCCCGTGGAAATAAGTCAACGCTAACTCAGCGGGATGTCTCGACTTTCGCTCCACATGACAAGTACTTTGCGGTTGCCGAATAAAACCCAAAGCCTTACATCTTAGACCGTCATAATGAAATTTAGTGTCGCGAAAGACAAATTGCTCGAAGGCCTGCAGCAGGTCCAAAACGTCGTTAGCACTCGCACCACTCTCCCCATCCTTTCCAATGTCCTTTTACAGGCGCAGGGGGATGAAATTCATCTCACCACGACCGATCTCGATGTCGGTGTGCGCGGTAGCTGCGAAGCGGACGTGGAAAAAGAAGGGGCAACCACACTGCCTGCCCGTCGACTTTTCAACATCGTCCGTGAACTCCCTTCGAGCGAAATTCAGATAGACGTTAACGGAAAGAATGCCGCTTCGATCCGGAGCGGACAAAGCTTCTTCAAGATTCTTGGGTTGCCGGAAGAGGAATTTCCACCGTTGCCGAAATTCGAGGACGCGAAGGTTGTCACGATTCGGCAGAAAGATTTGCGCGATGGTCTGCGCAAGACGTCTTATGCGATATCGACAGACGAGACTCGCTACGTTCTCAACGGCGTTCTCTTCAGTTTCAAGGACAACAAATTGACGCTGGTCGCGACAGACGGCCGGCGGCTTGCCATGGTCGAAATCGAGCTCGAATTCCCGCGCAGCCATGAAGCTGACCTCATTATTCCGACGAAAGCAGTGACGGAATTGCAACGCCTGCTCACCGATGATGGCGATATCAAGATCAGCATGGGCAGCGGCCAGATTGCGTTTGATCTCAATAAGACGCTGCTCGTCTCGAAGTTGATCGAAGGCAATTATCCAAACTATCGCCAGGTCATTCCATCGGAAGCAAAAGAGCGAATAAAACTCGAGCGCGAGACGTTTCTAAATTCGCTGCGACGCGTTTCGCTTCTGGCCAGCGATAAATCGCACTCGGTGAAACTGAATTTCGGCAAAAACAACATCGACATTACCGCCACCACACCAGAGGTAGGCGAAGCGAAGGAATCACTCGCCGTTGCCTACAAGGGTCGCGATTTTTCCATCGCCTTTAATCCGGAATTTCTCATGGCGCCGCTGCGTGCGTTGACTGAGGACGAAGTGTTTCTCGACCTCATCGACGAGATGAGCCCGGGTGTTTTGAAAATTCAGACGCCGTTCCTCTACGTCCTGATGCCGATGCGCATCAGCTCCTGAGCACGTCCACTGGCGTTGTCATCCCGAGGCTGGCGAAGCGCGCCGAGGGAGCTCACCCACAGGCAGTTGATCACGCGCAGGATCGAGACCGTGTTCCATCAGCCTGTGAGAGGTCCCTCGCCGTTTCCGCAGGCTCTGGCATGACGCACGGCTTGGCTGGTCGAACGCTCGCGTGCGCTAAGGAGGTAGAGGTTGACTTACAAAACCCGCCGTTGGGGCATGGCCGATTGCACCATCATCAGCTCGGTCACGTTTTCCGGCGTGAGTAAACCGACCAGGCGCTTCATCCGATCCAGTACCGGCACCGCCGGGCAATTGCACTCCTGCATGATGCGGAACGCATCTTCGAAACGCGTTCCGGTGGTCACCGTAGGAATATCCCGCCGCATCACGTCACCTACGCGAATCGCGGGATCATTCTTGCGCAACGCAGCGATCAGATCCTGACGCGTCAACAAACCAGCGACGTTGCCGGTGTCATCAACGACCGGAAAATCGTGCTGCGAAGTCGCAAGCAATGCGTCTACCGCCTCTTGCAGGCTGGCGTCTTCCGAAAGCGTCCGGAACTCCCGCACCATCGCGCTGGAGACCGGGAACCGGCGCGAGACATCTTTCATCTGCGCCAGCGCCGCTTCTTGCGATGCGCCGATGTAAACGAAAAGCGCGATGAAGAGCAAAAATGGATTCCAGAGCAACCCGATGAATCCGAAAACAAACGCGAATCCCTGGCCGATATTGGCCGCGACCTGCGTCGCACGGACATAGCTCATCCGCGTGGCGAGTAATGCACGCAATACGCGCCCACCATCCATTGGAAACGCCGGCAACAAATTAAAAAGCACCAACATGATGTTAATCGTCAACAACTGCGCAACGAGGCTGCCGCTTTCAACATTCGAGGGATTGAGGAACACTTGGAATCCGCCTGCCACAAACAAACCGAGCGCGATCACCACATTCACCAAAGGTCCGGCTACTGCGATGATTAATTCCTGAACCGGTTCCTCGGGCATTCGTTCAAGGCGCGCCACTCCGCCGATCGGCAGCAATGTAATGTCGGGAGTATTGATCCCGAACGCTTTCGCGGCGAACGCGTGCCCGAACTCGTGCAGCACTACGCAAAGGAAAAGAAGCAAAACAAATATCACGCGGCTCGCCGCCGCCGCGGAACCGCCTTGCGCGTAATAGCCGAAAGCCAGCCAGCCAATCAGCAGTAAGAACGTAATGTGAATCCGCAATTGAATGCCCGCGATGCGGAAGATTGGGAGAGACCAGCTCATCTAATTCAATTTGCTCCGCTATTGAATCGCGCGCCAGCGGCGATTCGGCAGTTTGAGTAATGGAGTATTGGATTACTGGGGTATTGGTCTGGTGATTTCACTACTCCATCTTCAATAAACCAATGCAGACACTTGACGTGGCCATCGTGGGCGCCGGCCCGGCGGGATCTAGCTGTGCAGCGTTTTGTGCCCTGACTGGTTTGCGCACGCTTGTTCTAGAGCGGGAAAGATTTCCACGAGAAAAAGTGTGCGGCGATTGTTTGAACCCATCGTGCGGGCCGGTATTGGAGCGCCTCGGCCTCGCGCAGAAGGTTTGGGATTTGCCACATTCTAAACTCACCTCAGTCGAGTTCATCGCGATCGACGGCCACAAGGTTATTATTGATCTTCCAACTGGAGAGGATTGCGAGTTGTCGATAAAACGCAGCCTCTTCGACGATCTCCTGCTGAAGCGCGCTTGCGACCTTGGCGCGCAAGTTTGCGAGGGAACAATCGTCACATCGTTGGCCCACGAGGGCGATTGGAAAATTGTAACGGCTGCTGGCGAAACCTATCGTGCGCGAACATTAATCGGCGCAGATGGACGAAACTCTACCGTAGCGCGGTTGCGCAATTTGCTGCCACGCCCAGCACGCGAACGCGTCGCATTGCAGGCGCACGTCCCGCTTCCGCGAAATTTCGGCTCGCGGATCGTGCTGCAATTTCTTCCAGAAGGTTACTCAGGGCAGGCTCCAGTAAACGAAACCGAGCTCAATCTTTGCCTCGTCGGCAAGCCATCCACTATCTCCAATCTGCGGCAATGGGCACAACTACATTTCAAAATCCCCGCCGATCAACCCTGGCGCACCATCACACCGCTCACCCGTGCGCCCATTTCCTGCGTCCATGAAAATCTTCTTTTCATCGGCGACGCAGCCCGCGTCGTGGAGCCGTTTACCGGCGAAGGAATCTATTACGCACTTCGCTCGGGAGAACTCGCTGCAGTCGCGATTGCGAAAATCATCAGAGGTGAAGATCGACAATTAGCGCTCCGCGAATTCGCTCGTATCGACGCCGAAATGTATCGGGGAAGACTGTGGATCAATCGACTGGCGCGCGCTGCGGTATTATCGCCTCGCACTGCATCGGTATTTGTGCGCGCCGCGGAAATGCAACCAGCAATCTTACGTTTCCTAACGCGAAAAATTGTTGCCGCCGGCAGCACAAGTTTGAGTAGTCGAAAGCCTTGAAAAAAGTTTACGGTACATATGTAACATAAACCTGATCGCCATTACTCCGGACGAGGCAAAACTGCTGCGCGGGCGCGAGCTAGCCCAATGATTGTTGGGCCGCTTTAACCGTGTTTGACATCAGCATTGCAATGGTCATCGGTCCGACGCCGCCAGGAACCGGAGTGATCGCGCTCGCTCTCTTCGATACTTCGTCAAATGCGACGTCGCCTACCAGGCGATAGCCACGCTCACTGGCTGCGTCGTTAACGCGATTAATGCCAACATCAATGACGACGGCGCCGTCACGCACGTGATCGGCTTTGAGAAATCCAGCGCGACCGATTGCCGCAATGATGATGTCGGCCGAGCGGGTAATCTCCACGAGATCCCGACTGCGCGAATGCACGACAGTAACTGTGGCGTTGGCCTTCTCGTTTTTCTGCATGAGAAGCAGGGCCAGCGGTTTGCCCACGATCATGCTGCGGCCAAGAACCACAACGTGCGCGCCATCGATGGTGATTTTGCTTTCTGTTAGCAGACGCTGGACGCCCAGGGGCGTGCACGGCACAAAGCCAGTGGGATCATCGAGCACGAGTTTTGCGACGTTTTCCGGATGGAATCCGTCCACATCTTTGCGCGGATCAAGCGCGCGGACGATTGCTGCTTCATCGATATGCGCCGGCGGTGGTGATTGAACAAGAATCCCATGAATGTTCGAGTCGGCGTTCAATTTTTCGACGCAGTTGAGAAGCTCGGTCTGAGTGGTCGATGCTGGTAATTCCAATTTCAAAGAGTGCAGGCCAAGCTCGCGACACATCTTGTCTTTCGAGCGCACGTACGCGCGCGATGCTGGGTCGTCGCCTACGAGAACCACGGCAAGCCCCGGCGTGACGCCTTTTGCTTTTAGTTCAGCGATCTCGCGACGAAGATCGATGTAAACTTTCTCCGCGATCGCGCGTCCATCAATGAGGTTGGGCATAGATTAAGATGTGGCCGAATGCGCGTGCTCCATTGTCATTCCGAGCAGAGCGAGGAACCCCACAATCGAAGCGCTGATTACACAGGGTTCCATATTTGATGCAAGAAACTTGTGTGAGCTCCTTCGCTTTCCTCAGGATGATAGCGAAAGCGCAAAAGCGGCTATTCTGCCAATTTGAACACTGGCAAAACTTAAATGCTTCAACGCATTTCAACCAGCGCCATCATGGCGTTCTGCAGGCGCAGCCGTTCAACTTCAAATTGCTCTGGCGTGTTAGTTGCCCCGACACGATGCAGCTGGCTAACCAGTACACGTACTTTGGAAAATGGTCGAGGCACGATGAACCGGTCCCAACTTCCCAGCCGCCAGCAACGCGAGAATTCCAGATTCATCGGCAACACGGGAGCGCCTGATTTCTGGGCAAGAAAAATAATCCCTGGACCAAGTTCGTAAGCCGGGCCACGCGGACCATCCGGAGTGATCACTACATCGCGACCCGACGCAAGCACTTCCGTCAACTGAAGAATTGCGCTCGCTCCCAGCCGGGAACTCGAACCGCGAACCACATCGTAGCCAAAGCGATGGATTGCATCGGCGAGTAAATCGCCATCACGACTGGCGCTAATGAGGGCTGCACCATCGCGATTTGGTAGAAACC
>JBKPLM010000100.1:0-11834 GCA_046731655.1 Verrucomicrobiota bacterium
GGGCCTCATCAGCTCCTCGCTCCCCCGCACTGTAAGCGATTCAATGGTCGATGACATGCGCGCAGCTCTGCAACAGGCGCGTGATGACAGTCGCGTTAAAGCCATCGTGCTGGAAATCGATTCTCCCGGCGGAGAAGTGACTGCCTCCGACGCGATCTACAGCGCGCTGGTCAAGCTGCGCGCCAGGAAACCCGTGGTTGTTTACATGGATTCACTGGCCGCATCCGGAGGCTATTACGTTTCCTGCGGCGGCAAATTTTTAATGGCAAGCGAAACGACCATCACCGGCAGCATCGGCGTTATTATTCAAACGCTGAATTATGAACAGCTGTTCAACAAGGTGGGACTCGCCTCTGTGATTTTCAAAAGCGGAAAATTCAAGGACATGTTGAACGGCGCGCGACCGATCACGCCGGAGGAGCGCGAGCTGGTGCAGAGCTTCATCATGAAAACTTACGACAAATTTCTCGGCATCGTTGCGAAGGAAAGGAATCTTCCGGCAGACCTTTTGCGCAATACGATCGCCGACGGGCGGATCCTGTCGGGCAAGGACGCATTTGAACACAAGCTGATCGACGGCCTTGGTGAGTTGGATGACGCATTCGGGAAAGCGAAAGAACTGGGAAACGCGCCGGACGCCAAAGTGGTGAAATATGGGCCGCCGTTTAGTCTGAGCCGCTTCTTTCGGATATTCGGAGAGACCGATTCAAAAATTGAACTCACACTCCCAAAGCAACTCATTCCACAGCTGGAAAGTGGGCGCGCGTATTTCCTGCCGAGCTATTACGCGCCGTGAAGATGTGGAATACAGTGAACTTTCTCTGGTTTCTTACTCTTTCCCATGCTCCTGCTCATGCCCGAGCACTGTGCCGCAAGGGCGTGAACAGGAGTAAGAGGGAGACGCGTAAGCGTTTGTCAGTTCGGTAGGGATCCCAAGCCGCATGCGATCCGGCAGCCTTTTCGCGGCATCGGGAGCCGTTCCCGGCATTATTGGGGTCGTTCTTTTCGCGCTGTACATTCTTGCCAGCGCTTATGTTTATCTTTCGCTGATTTATCAGATCAGCGCGCGAACCCGGAATGGTTTCGATGCTGACGCGGCGACGCGACGCTTTGGACTGCCCGAGGCGATACTGGCTGGGCTGTTGATCCTTTTCCTTTTTCTGACCATTGGCGCATCAGTTTCGCAACCCTCGATCCAGTTCAGTGCTCGCAATCTCCTGGCAAATTTCCTTCTTACTGGTTGCGTCGTCCTCGTCATAGTCACTTTCCTTCAGTTCCGCGGATTTGACGTTGGCTCGTTAGGCGGGTTTTTCAGATTAAGCTTTATCCGGACCCTGAGCACCGGAGCGATCCTGTTGTTTTTTGCTTATCCGTTGATCTTGTTATCTGACACCGTTACGCAGCGGCTTTTCGGGGGCGGCTCAAGCAAGCAAAACATCGTCGAGTTTTTCAGCGGATCGCGCACGATTCAGCAGCGAATGATGATCATCGTTTTCGCTGTGGCAATTGCGCCGGTAGTTGAGGAATTTCTTTTTCGATTTTTTATTTACGGTGTCCTCAAACGCTATTTCGGCCACTTGCTGGGCGTCACATTCAGCGCGCTGCTGTTCGCCGCAGCGCACGCCCACTTACCTTCATTTGTGCCATTGTTCGTTCTGGGAAGTTGCTTCGCGATTGCATATGAGTGGAGCGGTTCAATTCTTGTCGCGATGACAATGCATTCGCTCTTCAATTCGCTTACTCTCACTGCCCTTGCGTTTCCGGAGATCTTTTCTCCATGAACTGACATCGCGCCGCCGGCGCTAGAAACCATAATGAAACTGCGCGAGATCGGAGAAGACCGGCTGCTCCGCCAGCTTTTGCCCGGTGTTCCGCTCGCAAAAGCTGTGGTCAACGGCCCGGGTGATGATTGCGCGATCGTGGAAAACCCCGGTCGCGGAAACTTCCTTGTAGTCAAAACCGATTGCGTTGTCGAAGGCGTGCATTTTTTGCCAAGGGCTAACGCGCTTAACGTCGGCTGGAAAGCGATGATGCGTCCGCTCAGTGATTTCGCCGCGACATCGGCGGTTCCTCAATTTGCGCTGGTCACTCTTATTGCTCCCGAGCAAACGAAGGTCGAATGGGTGAAGGGGCTTTATGGCGGACTGCGCCGGGCTGCAAAGCGGTTCAAAATCAGCATAGTCGGCGGAGAAATGAGCAGCACGTCCGGGCCCGTGGCGATTTCGGTTAGTGTGGTTGGTTTTGTCGAAAGAAACCGCTGCGTATCGCGCCGGGGCGCCAAGGCCGGTGATGATCTTTTTGTTACTGGCCGATTGGGTGGCGCTGTGAAACAAAAGCATTTGCAATTCGTTCCAAGAATCGCGGAATCGCGCTGGCTCACAAAAAATTTTTCTATCCACGCCATGATGGATCTAAGCGACGGATTGGGAGCCGATCTTCCACGACTTGCAAGGGCGAGCCGGGTTGGATTTACCGTGGAGACGGAGAATCTGCCACTCGCCCGTGGTACGAAGATCAATGACGCAATTTCCGAAGGCGAAGATTACGAATTACTCTTCGCCGTTTCGCGGCGTGATAGAAACCGCCTTGAGCGAGAATGGCGAAAGAAATTCCGGAAGCTGCCGCTCACTCGAATTGGTCGGTTAAATCCGAAATCCGAAATCCGAAATCCGAAATTGCCAGGTGGATACGTTCATTTCCAACAGCCCGGCTGAGACTGAAGCAGTCGCACGGCGACTCGCAGAAGATGCCGGCATGGGCTCGGTTTTCGCACTGCAGGGCGAACTGGGAAGCGGCAAAACTCTATTTACCAAAGGCTTTGTGGCAGGCATGGGAAGCACCGTTGCCGTTTCCAGCCCAACCTTTACGATTGTACACGAATACCGAGATGGGCGATTGCCTGTTTATCATTTTGACTTCTATCGCGTGGAGAATCGCCAGTCCCTCGCGCGGCTTGGGCTCGACGACTATTTTTTTGGCGACGGAGTTTCGATAATCGAATGGGCCGATCGTTTTCCGGAATTCATTCCGGAACAAGCGCGCTGGATTCGGTTTGAGATAAGATCGGAGAATCAGCGTGCCATTGCTGTGAAGTGAACGACCCGAAGGGTCGCAAGGGGTCAGCCGGTGGCGGAAGCCACCGGCTAATTTCCGAGCATCCCTCCTGGATACCAGGCGCGCTCACATTTGAGAGTACATTCAATAAACCCATGAAAATTCTTGCGCTGGAACTTTCAACGGCGCGCGGCAGTTTGTCGTGGTTGGATACGGATGCTACGGATTTCACGCGGGAGTGGCCGAACGATCGAAAAAATTCCGCCCTTTTTTTTGAGAATCTCGAAGTTGTAACGGAAAAATTTGGGACTCCAGACACGATTATCGTCGGCCTTGGCCCTGGCTCGTACGCGGGGACCCGCATCGCAATTTCAGCCGCGATCGGATTGCAGGTTTCTTACGGTGCGCGCCTGATTGGTTTTCCGTCGATCTCTGCAATGCAGCACAACGCACACGAATACTGCGTGATCGGAGACGCCCGCAGGAAATCTTTTTTCTTTGCGCGTATTCGCGCGAATAACCTGGTCGAAGCTCCAACGCTTTTCTCGGAGTCCGAACTGAGGCTGAAACTCGATGCGATTGAGATTGAGATGTCGGTCTTCACCTCGGATTCACTCCCCCAATTCGAGCGCGCCGAAGTTCGTTTCCCATCGGCTCTTTTGCTCGCCAAGCTTGCGCGAGACCCGCAGCGCGGCTTTTCTTTGCCACCGCTCGAACCGATTTACTTGCGCGGGCCACACATCACCATGCCCAAATGAAAGGAACCTATCGTTGCTGGGCCGAGATCGATCGGAGTGCATTGCGTCACAATGCCAAAATCGTGCGAGAACGCGTCGGTTCCGCGGAAATACTCGCGGTGGTCAAAGCGAACGCCTACGGGCATGGATTAATCGGCGTAGCGGAAACGCTCGCAGATCAGGTTCAACTTTTCGGCATAGCGAATCTGGAAGAAGCACTGGCACTGCGTGAATCCTTTCCCCATCCAATCATCATTCTGGGACCCGCTTTGCCGGGGGAGAGATCGACGATCGCCGAGCTCGGTTTCATTCCCACAATTTCTGCGCTTGAGGAAGCAGAAGATTTCAATCGGGTCGCGCACCGTTTGCCGGTGGCAGTCAATTTCAAGATCGACACGGGCATGGGACGCATGGGGGTTCCGGAGCATGAAGCCTTGGACGTTCTCAAGAAGGTATCCAAATTCCCCAATATCAGGATTCACAGCGTTTCGACTCATTTGCCGGTGTCTGGTGAGGATGGGGACTACACCCGTGCTCAACTTTCGCGCTTTGGCGAAATCATAAAGCAATTTCGCGCCGCGGTTCCAATCGATTATAAAGCGCATGTGCTCCAAAGCGCAGGCGTGCTTGGTTTCGCTGAGCATGGAGGAGCCTTCGACATGGTACGTGCCGGAATCGTGCTTTATGGGATTTCGCCGCTAAATGAATTTCAGAAACTCCTCAAACCGGCGATGACGTGGAAAACGCGTATCTCTCTGGTGCGCGACATGCCGAAGGGAAGTTCGATTAGCTATGGCCGCACGTTTGTCACTCCTCGGAAAATGCGGATCGCAACGTTGTCAGCGGGCTACGCCGATGGGTACCCATGGCAGCTGTCTAATCGTGACGCAGCCGTCCTGGTTCGGGGGCAGCGTTGCGCCATCCTCGGTCGCGTGACGATGGACTTGATGATGATTGACGTTAGCAGGATCGATAAAGTGCGAGTTGCGGAAGAGGTTATTTTGATGGGACGCGGTGGGAACGAGGAAATTTCCTGCGCAGAACTGGCCAGGACTGTTGGCACGATTCCGTGGGAAATTACGACACGAATTGGCGAGCGCGTGCGGAGAGTTTATCTTTGAACATTTAAGCGTTAAAGAGTTGAAGCGTTGAAGCGTATTCGATCGCGTGGTAATTGGCCGCTTCAACCCTTCGACGGTTTAACGAGCCCCATGTTCCAAATAATCTTCAACGAATTGAGCGCGGCCGAGATCTCAGCGCTTCCGAAGAAATTGCAGCTTGAACTGCTGGCAGAGTTCCAAATTCTACCCGAGGACCTCGACCAACTCGATTCCGAACGGTTTGGGGTAATCCAGCGCGAAGGAAAAAAGCTATACCGCTATCGCGCAAAAGATTATCGCATTTATTTCGCCAAAACCGACGAAGGCATCAGAGTCCATCGCGTCCTGCACAAGAACACGTTTCGCGATTTCTTTTTCCGCAGCAAACTGCCGGTAACCGAAGACGCCCAACTTGGTGAGACTCGCGAATTCTGGAAACTGATCGAGCAAGGCGAAAAAACGCGGAAGGCGTAAGTGCATAAGTCTCATTCGCCTCCTTGGTCATACGGAGACCAACGGCAGATGAGATAAAGTTCAGGATGACAAACGGCATAGCCGCGTTTGTCACTTCATCAACAGCGCAGAGCGGCTGCGCTTGATCTCACGCGTGATCCTGCGATGCAGATGTGCAGGCATGCCGGTGACGCGGCGGGGAAGGATCTTGCCGCTCTCCGTGACGAATTTTTTCAGGAGATCGGGGTTTTTGTAATCGATGGCCTCAATGGCAATGTCGATTCGGCGGCGCGGCATGGCGCGATTGGCGCGGCGAAAGGCAGAGCGGCGTTTGGCAGTTTTAGGACCCATCATTTTGTTTCGCGGTGCAACGTGTGCCGTCTTAAGAACGGATTGTATTTCTTTTTCTCGAGCCGATTCGGTGTGCGCGGGCTTTTCTTGTTCCGCGTTGTCATGTAACGGGAGACGGGCTTACCCAGAGCTTTGGCCTCCGTGCATTCTAGCGTGACAATTTCCTGCGCCATGTGCTCGTCACTCCTTCACTTCCGCCGGCGTGGCTTCCTCTTCCTCGGCTTCGCCGCCTTCCTCGTCGGTCAAACCGAACAGAGAGGTAACTGACTGGCGGACCCTCGACGCCTTATTTTGCTTTTCCAGCTGCGACTGGCATTCAACGGTGAAACGCGCAAATGGGATAGCTTCCAGCCGCGCGTGCGGGATTGGTTTGCCCGACATCTCGCACTTTCCGTAGGTTCCCATCTCAATGCGCTTGAGCGCCTGATCGATTTCGTAAAGCGCGTCCTGTTCCTGCGAGAGCAAACTCAACGCGAAATCGCGATCGTAAGCATCCGATCCGGCGTCGGCCTGATGCATTCCAAAAGCGGATGCCTCGCTGCCCTCGGCTCGCGACCTTAGAGTGTCTTGGGCAACACCAGCCATGGAATCGACCATGGCGTCTCGAAGCTGCAGGAGTTTCTCTTTCTGCT
The DNA here is from genome assembly GCA_046731655.1 of Verrucomicrobiota bacterium. Taxonomy (GTDB): domain Bacteria; phylum Verrucomicrobiota; class Verrucomicrobiia; order Chthoniobacterales; family UBA10450; genus Udaeobacter. The sequence goes on from JBKPLM010000100.1 coordinate 6,328, forward strand.
GCCGTACAAACGGATCAAGCCTCCTTTCGCGATGATTCATACCTAGCAAGACCGCCGGAGATTCAATCGTTCCTTTTTTGGTTTTGGAAGAGCCATGCTTTGCGGCTTTCGTCTTCGCGACTTTTTTTGAGACCGGCCGCTTGACGTGCTCCTTACGTGCCGGTCGCGCGTTACGAGCAGCAGGCTTCTTCGCAGAACTCTTCTTTTTTGTTGCTTTTGCCATAGCGTTGAAGGCGCCCTCTAATCGAGTGACACCGGAAAAATGGACGCTTAATTAAGAACATTTCCCAGACGGCGCAAGCGGATTTGGTCAAAAACTTCACTCCCACTACAAACTGGCTTTCACGCCTAGGCAAAACCACTACCCGGAAGCAACGGTTTTCAGCCACGTTGGTTCCACCCATCCCAGCAGGGGCTTACGAGCTCGCGCTGGAGTAACGGTTCAGGGCAAATTTCCAGAAACCGCGTGACAGAAGGAAAACAATACTCGAGGCAGCGACAAGGTGCAGCATCAACCACCAGGGCTGTCCGAGCGATTTGATCAGCAGACGGGCCGGAATATTTGCAATAATGACTACCGGAATGATCCAGCCGAAGATCAGTCGGAAGAGCCACGGAAAGATCGCATCCGGGTAACGCGCGATGTTGAGGAAATTAAAATAGCCATAGACCAATCCCTGAGCACGCACGATCCAGAAGCTGACCGCTGCCAGAGCAAGCATGATTGAGTAATGCACGGCGACGCCAAAGCCCAGTGCAACCAGGTAAAGCAAGAGTGATGTCAAGTCTGGGAGAATGTTGAGACGCGAAAGCGCTACGCAGACTACGACGCCCCCTAACGCAGCGTTGATGATGCTATCGAGGCCGAATTGTTTCGTGGAAACAGCAAACTGGCTATCGATCGGCAGAACCAGCAAGGAATCCAATTTTCCCGTGCGCACCAGCTCCGGAATATTTGCAACATTAACAAAAAAGAATGCCTGAAAAAGTTGGGCGATCATTTGGTGCGTGCCGATAAGCAGTACGACCTCCCACTTCGTCCAGTCACCAATGCGATCGACGTTGCCGAAAATGATGCTGAAGAAGACAATTTGCCCGCAGAACCAAAGAACCTCCACGACCATCCATAACAGAAAGTTCGCCTTGAAACTCAGCTCGCGGATGAGCGAGTTGCGCAGCATGATGGAGTAAATTTGGATGTAACGCCGCATCATCTCTACCTGTCTCCTACTTTAAGCGCAGTCAAACACCGCTCGAATGAAACGTTTTGTCCCCTGGCTTCTCATCATTGTTGGCCTCCTGGTCGTCGCAGCGGTTGTCCGCCAGTGTCGCAGCATTGCCGCGAACTATCAGACCGCAACGATCACACGCGGCCCCGTTACCCAGGCGGTCACGGCAACCGGCACACTCAATCCGGTCGTTAACGTACAAGTAGGAAGCCAGGTTTCGGGAAATATCGCGAAATTGTTTGTGGATTTTAATTCCCAGGTGAAAGCAGGCCAGGTCGTCGCCCAAATCGATCCGGCACTTTTCCAGGCAACGGTCACGCAGGCCGAAGGCGACCTGGCGAGCTCACAGGCCGCGCTCGAACTCGCAAAGATAAATGCCACTCGCACCCAGGAGCTCTTTACACGAAAAACTTCCTCTCAAGCCGATCTGGATCAGGCAGTGGCAAACCTTCATACCGCAGAAGCCAACGTGAAAATCAAGCAGGGTGCGCTCGATAAAGCACGCGCCGATCTCGAGCATTGCACCATCACCTCGCCCATTGATGGCGTCGTTATTTCGCGCAGTGTCGATGTTGGCCAGACGGTCGCGGCCAGTTTGCAGGCGCCGGTCATCTTTGTGATTGCAAACGATCTTACCAAAATGCAAATCGACGCGAATGTGGCGGAAGCAGATGTCGGCGTGGTGAAGATCGATCAAAATGTCGATTTCACTGTGGACGCTTTCCCCATGGAGACGTTTCATGGAAAAGTTGTCCAGGTGCGAAACGCACCGATCACAGTGCAAAACGTAGTTACCTACGACACGGTTATCGGAGTAAGCAATCCGGAGCTTAAATTGAAACCGGGAATGACGGCAAACGTCTCAATTGTCATTGCCCACAAGGATGACGTTCTGCAGATCAAGAACGCGGCACTGCGCTATCGTCCGCCAGACGCGACACCGGTTGAGACAAGAAAAATCAGTCGAGCGGGACGCCCGGCTATGGGACGCGGTGGCGCGCAGCAGGGAGCTCAGCGCACAGTTTATGTTTTGCCATCTGGAGCGGGTCGGCCAGAGCCAAGACAGGTCAGGACCGGGATCAGCGACGGGATTGTAACCGAAGTGGTCGAAGGCTTGAAAGAAGGCGACCGTGTGGTTACGGCCGAGCTCAGTTCAACGACGGCCGCTCCGTCGCCTCCGGCAAATCCCTTCGGCGGTGGGCCGCGGCGGTTTCCGTAACTAGCATGGAAAGGAAATTCGATTTCTTGCTCGGAGGCTGCTGTAGCCGCGTCTCTGTGAGACGCGTAACGCGCGGCTTGCAAACAGGTCAGCGCCACGCTTCGCAGAGCGAATCGACTATAGCATTCGCAGGAAATAGATCGACATGAATGACGGCGCCATCGTCAGCTTAATCGATGTTCATAAGACCTATCGCACCGGCGAAATGGAAGTGCCCGCCGTGCGGGGGGTGTCGATCGAAATCAAGCGCGGCGAATTTGTTGGGCTGATGGGTGCGAGCGGTTCCGGAAAATCCACGCTCATGAATATCCTGGGTTGCCTCGATCGGCCTACGACCGGCCAATATATTTTGGACGCCGCGGACGTCTCCGGTCTGGATCGAGATCAACTCGCTGATATTCGGAATAGCAAGATCGGATTCGTCTTTCAGAATTTTAACCTGCTGCCACGCACCTCGGCGCGCGAGAATGTCGAGTTGCCGTTGGTTTACAGCGCACAGCATCTGACAAACGCAGAACTTCGCGAAAAAGCTGATCGTGTCCTCGAATCCGTCGGTCTCGCAGGGCGCGAAGATCATTATCCGAGCCAGCTTTCAGGTGGCCAACAACAGCGTGTGGCGATCGCGCGCGCGTTGATCAATGAGCCGGAAGTGCTGCTTGCGGACGAGCCGACCGGTAATCTGGACAGCCGGACCAGTGTCGAGATCATGGCAATTTTTCAGCAACTTAATGAGCACGGAATTACCGTTATCATGGTGACGCACGAACCTGACATCGCTGCTTATGCGAAGCGCAATGTAATGATGCGCGACGGCCTGATTCTGGACGATCATCTGGTTTCGCAACGCGCGAATGCTGCGTCACAGCTCCGACAAGACGCCGCTTCAACGCCTTAACGGTTCAACGCTTCAACCAACAACAATGAGAATCGCACCAACCTTTAATGTCGCTCTCCGCGCTTTGCGGCGAAACAAACTGCGTTCCGTGCTGACCGCGCTCGGCATCATCATCGGAGTTGGCGCGGTCATTGCCATGGTCGGGATCGGCAACGGAGCAAAGGCCCAGGTGGAAGCACAGATCGCGAGCCTCGGGCAAAATGTGATCCTCATTTTTTCCGGCAGCACCACTTCCAGCGGAATTCGCACGGGGTGGGGCGGCGCCGGCACATTGAAAATCGAAGACGCGGAAGCGATCCGGCGCGAAGTGCCAGGTGTCATCGGAGTTAGCGAGGAAGTTGTTTCGACCACGCAAGTAGCCGCTGGAAATCAGAATTGGTTTACCCGTATATACGGGGAGTCAGCGGATTATTTTGACATCCGACAATGGCCGTTGGCCGATGGCGCGCCGTTTACATCGCAAGACGTTCGCAGTGCGAACAAGGTCTGCGTGATCGGCCGCACCACTGCTACACAGATTTACGGAAATGAAAATCCGATCGGCCAGATATTACGAATCAAAGAAGTTCCCTTCACAATCACCGGTCTGCTTGCGCCCAAGGGGTTGAGCACACAGGGCGTGGACCAGGACGACATCGTAATCATGCCGTACACGAGCGCGATGAAGCGTGTCCTCGGTGGCACAACTTTGCGTAATATTAACGTGCAAATCGCCGATCCGCAGCAGCTCGAGGCGGCCCAGCAACAAATTATTTCGCTCCTGCGACAACGGCATAACATTCGCCCCGGGCGCGACGACGATTTCACCGTGCGCAACCAACAGGAAATCGCGCAGACGGCCACCGCGACTTCACGCGTAATGACGCTTTTGCTTGGCGCAATTGCCGGGGTGTCGCTTGTAGTTGGCGGAATCGGAATCATGAACATTATGCTGGTGAGTGTGACCGAGCGGACGCGTGAGATCGGCGTGCGCATGGCTGTGGGCGCACACGGCAACGACATTCTCACTCAATTCCTAATCGAAGCCGTGATGTTGAGTTCGGTCGGTGGCGTGATCGGGATCATCTGTGGAATTGGCGCGTCGAAGGTTCTCTCGGCATACGCGAATTGGCCGACGCTGATATCAATCAGTTCGGTCGCGATCGCATTTTTGTTCAGCGCAGCGGTTGGAATTTTCTTTGGTTTTTACCCGGCGCGCAAAGCCGCCGCTCTCGATCCCATCGAAGCCTTGCGCTACGAGTGAGTCATCGCACGGCCTGGCACAAGTAATTGGTAGGGCGTGCCGCATGTCGCGTCACCACCTCACTTGATTTTTGCGATGTGCATCCCAACTTTGCAGGTGATGCCAACTGGCTTCGAAAAACTAGTCGCGCACGCGAAGACGAAAATTACTGAGATTTTGCCGACAGAAGCCGCGTCGAAATCAAAAAACGGCGAAGCGGTGATTGTCGATGTTCGTGAGAAAGACGAATGGGACGAAGAACACATTCCCGATGCGATTCATCTGAGTCGTGGCACGATCGAATTGGACATCGAAGAAAAAGTTCCTGATTTAGACCAAACAATCATCACCCATTGCGGAGGCGGCGGCCGATCCGCGTTGGCGGCCGAGAGCTTGCAAAAAATGGGCTACAAAAATGTCCGCTCCATGGCTGGCGGTTTCAAGGCTTGGAAAGCCATGGGGTTACCTACGACCAAGTAACTGTAGAGGCGCTTGCCAGGCGCCTGGTCTTAATGCAACACCGCGGGTTCGAATCGTTGATGCGGACACGCGCGTTGTTTTCGCGGCACTCGACCGCTAAACTGTCGCGCGTTACGGGACTGAAATGACATGACCGCAACTTCTCTGGATTATTACGGCATCGAAGAGCTTCTCACGGACGAAGAACGCGCGGTGCGCGATCGAGCCAGGCGTTTTGTTCAAGAGGAAGCCATGTCGGAGATCGTTCCTTGTCATCGCGCGGCCAAATTCCCAGATAATCTCATTCCGCGCATGGGTACGCTGGGCTTTTACGCGCCGTACCTCAAGGAGCACGGTTGCGCCGGTCTTAGTTACACCGCGTACGGCCTCATCATGCAAGAGCTCGAACGGGCTGATTCCGGCCTGCGCTCGCTGGCGTCCGTACAAGGGCCGCTTGTTACCCACGCTATTCACTCCTTTGCG
>JBKPLM010000101.1:0-8568 GCA_046731655.1 Verrucomicrobiota bacterium
GTGCCCGCTGCTGCACGATCCCACTGGAAAGCACTAATTCCCGTGAAGCGGTTCAGTAAAATCTGGAGTGCGGCTCAAGAAATTTCGCGATTAGCAATTCCAGCATTAGCCGACCAGCCAATTTTGCGCGCGCTTTTCAAGTCGGCGCAAACAGATAAGGCCACAGCTCCGAAATCTTGAAACGCTCGTTGCGAGCCGCGGCTCCATTGATGCGCTCTCTCCCGCGAGACTTTGGGGTGCGAAATGCGGCATCTAAAGTAAAACCACATCTGCAAACGCATTCCCGGGCGATACTCTGGTGTTATGCCTACAAAAAAATCCAGCGGGAAACGCACAACTATCAAACCAAAGGGCGACGCCCGGTACATTCGCCGCGACAGCAAAGGCCGTATCAAAGAGAGTGATGATGTCGGTCGCTCCTTGAAAAAGGATCGCGAAAAAAAAGCGAAAACGACAGCCCGGTCGGGTTATGGGGACCGCGGCGACCAAAAGCGGTCCTAGCGCTTAATCGTCAGCGTCAAATACTCCGAAGTTGCCGGTGCCGAAGCATCTAAATTCCAAAAGCCTACGCCCGCCGCACATTTCGCTAGAGGGTTCCGTCTTCGTACAACTACGACGTGACGAGCCGGCATGACAAGGAGCCCTACGGCTGACACAGCCGCCTCTACAGCTGCTCAGCTCATGCATCGTAAGCGGGTTATGATCTGTAAATTTTCAGACGATGCCCGATGGCGAGCAGATAATGCCAGGGCTTCAGCCCTAATCACTTGCCATCATGAATAGCGGCTGCATTTCGAAATCGGTGTAGAGTGGGCGCAGGCGCTCCTTGTTATAGTATTTGTCCACGTTGACTGTTTTCTTGCTACTGGTCACCACTTCAATCGGCATGTTGTCATAGCGCCCGTTCTTCAAGACGACGAGGCGGCCATAGAGGCCATGCAAAATGAGATCGAGGGCGAGGTTGCCGTACGCCATCGGCACAATCGAATCAATCGCGTCGGGATCGCCACCACGGACCATGTAGCCAAGACGCTGGTTGATGGTCTGGATCGGCTTGCCCTTGTTGTATTTGGCAGAGCGCTCTTTGAGTTCTGCCGAGACCAGGTCGCCGATGCCGCCGAGTTTCACGTGCCCATATGCGTCGGTGGTTTTGTCAGAGAACACCATCTCGCCTCCTTCGAACATTGCCCCTTCCGAAACAATGACCACTGAATATTGGCTCGGATGGCGCGCGCGATCGGAGGACAATAATTCAGTCAGATGTTCCATGTCGAATTTGTACTCGGGGATGACGCACCGATTCGCCGCGCCCGCCATCGTCGGCAGCATGGCGGTGAACCCCGCGTACCGTCCGAACACCTCCATAACGAGAAATCGTTCGTGAGATCCGGCCGAAGTGCGGAGGCGATTCGACAATTCAATCGTCCGGCTGACGCAGGTGCTAAAGCCGATGCAATAATCGGTGCCCGGCACGTCATTATCCATGGTCTTTGGTATCGCGACAATCTTGACGCCTTCCTCAGACAAGCGGGTCGCAAAAGAAAGCGTGTCGTCTCCGCCGATCGGAATCAGATAGTTAATGCCGAGCCAATCCAGGTTCTTGATGACTTCCGAAGTGAGATCGTTTTTGTCTTGGTTGAACGTTGCGCGCAACGGCTCAGGCACATCTTCTTTTTTCACTGCCGATGGGTTTGCACGCGAGGTATGCAGAAACGTGCCGCCGGTGCGCCCCGCGCGATTGACGATCTCTTCCGTCAGGATTTGATAGTGCTCACTGTTATCGGCATGCTCATCGCGCACGATGCTGATCGCGCCAAGCCATCCGCGGCGGATGCCGACGACCTGATAGCCCTCGCGCAGGGCGCGAATGGTGACGGCTCGGATCGCGGGATTCAGCCCCGGCACATCCCCGCCGCCGGTCAGAATACCGATTACGCCCTTTTTGGTCGCGATGTTAGCCATACTGCATTTAACCTTGAGGGATTTCCAACAAGTTCAAATTGGACCTGGAACCCATCTCACAAATAGGGAACGGGTGCGTTGCTGGAGATTTGGCGCTGGAGCAAGGCGCAAGCTCTGGCGATTCGTTAAGGCGTTGCACGAGTCGTTTAGCCGGTTGGCCCCTAACGAGTCTATCCACAATCTCCGGGATGTCGGCGACCGTGACGCCCGTAAATGTTACAAGTCGGGGGCGTTAAACGTGTCGCCCTGGCGGAGATCGCCGGTCTCGTAGCCGCGTCGGAACCAGCGGCCACGTTGTTCGGACGTGCCGTGCGTAAATGAATCGGGCACGACGTAACCGCGCGATCCGTACTGAAGCCTGTCATCGCCAACTGCGCTGGCTGCGCGCATCGCTTCTTCAATATCGCCGGCTTCGATAACGTGCTTGACCCGGTCGGCATACCGAGCCCAAACGCCGGCCAGAAAATCCGCCTGCAGCTCGAGCCGGACAGAGAGCTGATTGTACTCAGATTGACTCACTCGACCGCGCGCCGCCTGCACGCGATCGGTGATACCGAGCAGATTCTGAACGTGATGTCCAACTTCGTGGGCTATGACGTAGGCCTCTGCGAAATCGCCTCCTGCACCCAGCCGTTCCTGGAGTTCACGGAAAAAACCGAGATCGATGTAAACGCGTTGATCTTCCGGACAATAGAACGGACCGCTAGCGCCACTGGCGAACCCGCAGCCCGACTGAATCAGGTCCGTGAAGAGCACGAGCCTCGGCTCCTTGTACTCTCGACGCATTTGGCGGAAGAGCTCATGCCACGCGTCTTCGGTGTCGGCGAGAACGACGGCGACGAACTTTGATGCCTCGTCGCGCGGCGCTTGATTATCGAACTGCGCAGATTGCGGTAATTGCGCTTGCTGCTGTGACTGGAACAGCGCCTGCGGATCCCCGCCGAGCAAAAGGTACGCGACGACGAGAATGACCGTGCCAATTCCCCCACCTACAGCAAGGCGTCGGCCGCCGGATCCGCGCGCGTCTTCAACATTCTCGCTTTCTCTTCTCCCTTGCCAGAGCATCCATTTTGTATCGTCGCGCGATCCACAGTTGCGTTTACCATCTGAGAAATGTCGAGACCAATGACATGGGAAGACGCGGCAATGGTTGATGGTTGCGAGTTTAGCCAAGCGTCCGACAGCGATGCTGCTACAGATTCCTCGCAGGCGATACGCCTGCCTCTACAGTGGTTGAGCTCAAGCATCGTAAGCGGCTGGATGGGTAAGAAGAATTTATCTACGCTTCGTGTTGATCCGCGGTAAGCACCAGCCGTTCGACGCGGCGATTACTCACGATTCCGTCGACGATCTCCGGGACGTCGGCGACTGTGACACGCCCGTAAAAAAAGTGATCGGGTTCGACTAAAATCGTCACGCCGGTCGCGCATTGATCGAGACAGCTCGATGTGCACACGCGCGCCTCTAGCTTTGCCAGTCCGCGCGCGGCAACTTCCCCTTTCAACGCTCTATACACTTCTTCCGAGTCCTTCAGCGCGCAGCATCCTTTCGGGTTGTCCTCGGCCCGACGATTGATGCAGACAAAGAGATAGCGCTTGCGTTGCAGAGAGATGAGAATCGAATACGCCGAGTCGGAGGTCAAAGGCCAAAGAGCGGCCGCTCTTAACGTGGGAGCGGGCAGTTGAGAGTTGAGCGACTGACCCCCGTCAGCGATGGCGGCGACAGGAAATCCGCGAAAGCGGCGACGACCGGAATTTTTCGATACAAGGGTTGCTAGGTATCGGCCGCACCGCTCTTACCGCGTCCAGTCTTCTGCTGCAGCTCTTCGATCTTTTTTGAAGCTTCCGCTTTGGTCCAATTTTCGTTGAATTCTTCCGCAGCTTCGCGGCAGAGCGTCTGGAGATATGAGCGCTGCGGGCCAGTCATCGGCTCATCTTTTGTTACCCAATCGTCCGGATCTTTCTCCGGATTGAGTGAGGCGGGCGGCACATCTGGCGGAACATCCTCGGGTTTCATCAGAGGCAGATTCGTGCCCGCTCGGTCTAGTGGTCGCGTAGTACGGACTGCCGTGGTGCGCAAATTGATTCGCGTTACCTTCCCATCGGAGGTTTTGGCGGATTGGGCGGTAACGGCTCAGATGGCGGGGTTGGCGTCGGCGTCGGCGGCGTTGGCGTAGGACCCGGCGGAATCGGCTTGGGCGGTGATGGAGTCTCTTGCATGATCCAGTCTCGTTTCATGTCGAGCGAAGTCGAGACGTCTCTTACTCCATTTTTAAACCTGGAGAGATAAAGAATCAGAGATTCCTCGACTGCTTCCCTTGCAGTTAATGCCGGTCCAGATCGGAGCCCCCATGACTCGCACTGTCCGTGCTTGCGCCAGTTACCCTAGCCGCAACTCGCAAACGAGCGGAAAGTGATCCGACGCTAGACGCGCGAGCGGCGTGCGATGGACGATGAGTTGTATGGGCGACAGGGCGGCATTCACGAAAATGTGATCGACCGCGAGGGAAGGTAAACGGGTGGGAAATGTGCGGCATGCCCCCGATGGCCTAACGAGTGTTCGCACGTCACGCAGATGCGTCCCTATGAGTTGGTAAGCGCGCGAGGTTCGGACGCTGTTAAAATCTCCGAGTAAAATTGCCGGTTCGTCCGGTGAGAGAGACCCGAGCCAGGTCGGTCCAATGAGGAATTTCGCCTGTAACCTGCGCTCGGCGCGGCCAAGACCAAAATGACTGTTGATAATGTGCACCGGACCGAGATCGGTTTCCGCTTGCATCCAGATGGCGATCCGCTGCTCGCGACAATACCAAGGGGGCGTACCGGGCATCTCCTCGGCGCGTTTCAGTTCAATCGGGAAGCGGCTTACGATGGCGTTGCCGTATTGCTCCTCGCCGCTGCGCATTGCCGGATGAAAATGATATTTCCAACCGAGCCGCGTCGCGATCAGCGCCGCCTGGTCGGCGTGTGCGGAGCGCGGCCGGCCGAGATCCAGTTCTTGCAAGCCAACAATGTCAGCCGACATGCTTGCGATCACTTCCGCGATGCGATCCTCCGAGCGTTGTCCGTCCATCCCAACACAACCGTGGACGTTGTACGTGGCGACCCGTAATCGCTCGGTCGGTTTGCCTGTCATCTCCGTTCCAGCCCTCACATCTGCGAGGCGAGCAGCGATCCGATCCGTCCTCTGATCTTCTCGCCCCAAGGCCTCCGACGCCAATCGTGCAGCGTAACCTCGTGGGAGTAACTCTTGTCCTCTTCGAAGACCCGCGTGTGTGCGGCGACAAATTTCTCATCGAGCACGTTTAAATTGGCTTCCTCGTTCAGAGACAAGGAGCGGTTGTCGAGATTTGCCGAACCGACAGACGCCCAGCAATCATCAACCAGTAGATATTTGCAGTGAAAACGAGCGGGCTGGTATTCATAGAAGCGGGCACCCGCTTCCAGCAATTGCCGCCAACGCGTCTTGCCCACCGCACGAACCATCTGTGCGTCAATGTCTGGGCCAGGCGTAATGATTTCGACTTTCACGCCACGCCGGAGCGCATCGAGCAAGGTCTGCATGCAAAGTCTGTCCGGAATGAAGTAGGCGTTCGCGATCCGAATGTGGCGACGGGCGGCAGCGATCGAGACCAGCAACATCAAGCGCGCGCTGTCCGAGCCTTCGCCGGCGGAACTCTTGAAGACCTGACACATGTCGTCACCCGCAGGTTCCAGTTTTGGAAAATACTCGTCACCATGGAGCAGCTCCGCGCGCGTTTGGAGCCAGTTATCAATGAACGCCTGCTGCATCTGCGCGACGGCCGGGCCTTGCAGACAATAATGCGAATCACGCCAGCGGCCATGGGTGCGTCCGTCGCCCTTCCAGTCGTCCGCGATCCCCGTTCCGCCGAGGTAACCAGTCCGACCATCAATAACGAGAAGCTTGCGATGGGTGCGGAAATTGATTGCCACATTAATGAAACGAAAGATTTCCAACTGCACGCCGGCCTGGCGCACCAGGTTCATAGCGCGGCCATGAAGGCAATCGCAACCCAGAGCGTCCTGCAGAAAGTGCACCTTGACTCCGGCCCCAGCGCGTTCCGCCAGTGCTTCGGCAAATGCATCCGACACTTCGCCTTTTCTAAAGAGGAAGTTCTCGAACGTGATCGTCCGCTGCGCCGAACGGATCGCCTCGAGCAAAGCGGGAAAAATCTGATCGCCATTTTCGAGGGCGGTCACTTTGTTGCCTTTCAGCAAGGGCGGCCCGAGCAGATTTCCCATCGTCCGCACGAAAACATCGTCTCCAACCGCGTAGTTCGTGATGACTTCGTGATGGATTTTCTTTTCTGAAGGAAAGAAATTGCGAGCGAAAAAGAGCGTGGCCGCTCCGCCAACAGCGGCCGCGCTCAGCACCTTCGGCCACTGTGGTGGGCAGGAGCGACGAAAACGACTCTTCACGCAAGAATATCGGATAGCCCGCCGGCTTGGTTCCCTGTCCGAAGGTAGAATTGGTGTCGCATCATCGCTTTGCGGACGTTGAAGCGTTGAACCGTTGAATCGTTGAAGCGGGCGGAAAAAAGAACTGGCCGGAGACGCTCCAGTTGAAACTCGTTCGCCTCCCGCCTTACTCGCTCCTACCTCGTCACTTTACCTTCCATTTCGCTCGACTCCTGTTCGCTCCATTCGCGAGCAGGCCGCCGCCGCTGCAGCGCGTGCACGCTGGCTTTAACACAAAAGCCGAATGGCAATACATCATAGTTGATATACACGCATCATGCTCGGGAAAAGCAGTTGGTCGGATTCTACGAATTCGATGAGGGACAGGAATTTCTCGCGGAAATTCTACTTCGTTGCTCGCACCTGCGTGGCCTGAAACGCCTGCCAGGCATTCCAAGCGCTTTCCCAATTTTGTTTCTCGGCCCAACATTGGGCTTCCAGGAAATGAAAATAGGCCGGCGAGTTCGGCCGTTCGCTGAAATGTCGGGCCGTAAGAAGCGCTTCATCAACTCGACCGTTCTGCATCTGTGCGCGATAAAGTTCGTAACCAATGCCGGAGCTATCGGGCGCGGCGTGGGAGCGGTTTTCCAGATCTAGGAGAGACAAATTACTTGCGACTCGCGGAACTGCGACCGGTTCGCCGTATCGCTGGGTCAACTCGTAAGCGGCGCGAAAATCCCCTTTGCTGGCTTTGTATTTTGCCATGCCAAGCCAGGCATAACGAAGCCAGTCCGCATGCTGCACTACGACCCGGGAAATCTCTTCGGAGTCACCGCGTTCAGACCAAAGCGCGAAGAGCGCGAGTTTTTCTATTTCACTGAACGATTGTAAGTCCGGATCATTTCTCAACAATTGCGCGAGAGCGCGATTGAAAGAAGCGTCGGAAACGCGCCTGAGATAGGGCAGCGCTAAATCGTGCTCGCCAAGTCCAATCTCCTCCAGAATCGGGCTGACTTCTGGACTGCTGAGTGAAGCGTCGCTCAGCATGCTTGCGTAGACTTCTGGTCGCAGGGGTCCGGCTCTGCGTAACGCCTCACGCCACGCTGTCACAGCCAACATCGGGCGGTACGGGAGCCAGGCGTTTCCTTCGGCCAGCGGAACTTCATAAGCGATCGGCTCCAGAAAGCGCGCCCGGCGGAAATCATCGACTGCGTTTGTAGTCTGTCTAAGTTCGACCTCCGCGACACCACGCGTAAGGTAAAGTTGCCAATCGAGCGGCGCCCATTGAAGAGCGTGAGTTGTCAGAGCGATTGTTTCACTAAAGTTGCCCTCGCGATCGGTTACCTCCGATAATTGCTTTGCGCTGGAAACACCGGCAGAACCGGGAAAGAGTTTCTCACCGCGCGCAGCGATAACCAATGCTACTCCCGCCGCAAGTAATACCAACCCAACAACGCGAAATAAGATCGAAACCGACTGGCTCGTCTTCAAAGAGAGCGGCCGATACCGTGAGAGTCCAAGCAAAAATACTGCCGCAAACGCGGTACCGATCTGGTGCCCCGAAACATCGACGATCCCATGGATCGCAAACAGGACCGCGGCGAGAAGCGCGGCGAGACGATAACCCTGGTTGGTTCCCACTCGCAGAGGGAAAACTCGATTAACAAGCAGCGCGATTCCAACGATCGTAAGCACCACCGCTGGCCACCCCAGCTCCGTCCAAAGCCAAAGCCAGTCGCTTTCCGGATGCAAGGCTCGCTGGTCGCTAGGAGAACCGCCACGAAAAATTGCAAAGATCGATTCGAAATTTCCAAAGCCGATCCCGCACCAGGGCGAATTACGAATGAGTCGAAACGTGTCATGAAAAATGCGCCACCAGAAATCCGTTGAGATGCCCCCGAAATCGCGAAGACCCAATCTCTCGAATATTTGCTCGTCGAAAAGTAGCAGGGCAGTCAGTAGCAGCAGAAGAAAAGAGGCTCCCAGCGCCAGTGGCGAAGGAGAGCGTTGTCGGAACGCGAACGCGCCAAGCCAAAATGCGCTTCCTACGAAGAGGATTCCGATTCCAGAGCGCGAAAGGCTCAAAATGGTCGCTACCACGACCACGACCAGTGCGAGAATCCAGACGACCCACCATTTTCTTCCTCTGCGAAGATCGTCCTGAGCGCAGGCAAGGGTCATGATCCCAGCG
>JBKPLM010000102.1:0-5940 GCA_046731655.1 Verrucomicrobiota bacterium
GTCTTTCGATCAAGCGATAACGGCGATACGTGGACTGAGAAAAACAACGGTTTGATCGCGACGGATGTCCGGGCAATCGCGACCAAGTCTGACGGGACCATTTTTGCTGGCACCTATGGGATCGGCGTGTTCCGATCGAGCGATAGGGGTCAGAGTTGGGAACGGATCAACAATGGCCTGTTCGCACACTTTATTCGGTCCGTAGCCATCAGTCCCAACGGTCACATCTTCGCTGGCGCCGATTTTGTGGACGGTCTGGGAGGCGTTTTTCGTTCGACTGACAACGGAGATAGCTGGACAGATGTGAACCAGGGTGTGATTGAATTCGATGTTCGCGCTTTGGCGATCAATTCCGACGGTCACATTTTTGCAGGAACCTACGTTGGAGGCACTATCGGGGGCGTCTGGCGATCCACCGACGACGGCGCAAGCTGGACGCACGTGAACGACGGCGAGAACTGCGGGCTCATCTGGTCGCTGGCTATCAATTCACAGGATCACATTTTTGCCGGAACCGCCGGGTGTGGAGATGGTGTTTATCGTTCTACTGACAATGGAGACAATTGGCAGCTGACCAACAATGGTCTCACCTCGACCAACATTGCTGCGTTGGGGATTAACAGCAATAACGGGCACATCTTCGCGGGAACGCGTTCTTTGAAAGGTCAAGGCGGCGGGATATTCCGGTCCACTGACGACGGCGATACCTGGACTGAAAAAGACAAGGGACTCACCGCAATCGACGTAAACACGCTGGGGATCAATTCCCTGGGCCATATTTTCGCGGGTACCGACGGAGGAGCCTTCCGCTCGAAGAATGACGGAGACAATTGGACCGACGTCAGCACTGGGTTGATCCCTCCCCGTGGACCAGTTGACGCCCTAATAATAGATCCGGAAGGATTTGCCTTTGCTGGAACTGCTGGTGGCGGGGTGTTCCGTAGCGTTAATCCAACAGTGAGACCTCCTTTTCCGCCGAGGCCGTTCCCTACGCCGCATCCTCGCCCGACGCCGCCGTAATTGTTGAAGTGATCAGTGATCGGTTGCAGCCGAGGTCGCTGACCCCGGGTCTACCGCGCTAAAGTGGCGCCGGCCGAGAAGAAGTGCTGCGGTCAGCGACACGCATCTACAGATCACCTCAGCGGGAACTCGCGCACTAAAGCGCGAGTTCCCGCATAAGAACAGATGGCCGACCGTCAAAAGGTTACCGTCGCTGTATTTGAACAGGTGTTAGTGCCCGCTTCGCACACCTGGTAAGTGTAGGTGGCATGGCCACGGCTGTTGGGATGATCAGTGTAGGAGCCAGTGTTCGGGACGTTGACGAGCAACACACCGTTGCGATAAACATCAACGTTGCTCGAAGTCGCCCCGCTCCATGTGAGGTCCACTGTCTGCAGTCCGCGGACCTTGTACCCACGCGCACTGAGCGTGATTTGGCCCGGGGTAGGTGTGACTGTTGGCGTCGGAGTTGCCGTCGGCGTAGCCGTTGGTGTTGCAGTCGGAGTAGGTGTAGGCGATGGCGCACCTGTTGACTGTCTATCGTGGAAGGCATCCTGCTGGGAACTGCCGCTAATGGTGACGCGCCCATCTACCCATGCATGCAGGTGTTGGTTAGGCGAGGAGGAGGCATAGTCATAGTCGCCTGCATAGGTCGCCTGAATACCTGGGTCAGGTTGCGCCGGAAGCGGGCTAACCACGTCCGAGAACGTTTGATCAGATAACCAACTCGCACCATTGTCAGTGGACCTGCGCGCCCACATCCTGTAACAGGGAATGGCGGGATTGCCACGAGTGCAGCCGGCACTCTCGCGTGCGTCATACCATACGGCGAGAACTGTGCCACTGGGGCTGACCGAAAGGTTGGGTTGCCACTGAGGCCGGGAAGTGGCGTCTGTGTTCAATTTCAACGGGGCGCTAAAAGTTTGTCCGCGATCCGTCGAGCGGATGTAATAGACGTCGCCAGGGTCGCTACCGGCGCCGTGTTGGGCATAAGCGTAGTGAACCACTCCGTTATACGCCCCCGGTTCGCCCCATCCTTCGTGTCGCCAGTAACCACCGCCGTCGGTAAACATGCACGCGAAATAGCCCACGGCCGTTACGCCTGGCCCAGAAAAGCTGGGGCCGGTGTAGGTGTTGCTCCAGCTGTTGCCGCCGTCCGTGGATCTGAAGATGAGATTAGAATCGTTATGTGGGAAGCCGCCGCCGCCTTCATTCATTCCGGCGATGTACACGTCGCCTGTGGCCAGGTCGCCGGTGATCTGCACGTTGCGGATGAATGGAATGCCGCTCGTGATCTGTCGAGCATTGGTCCAGGTGATACCGTTATCAGTTGAGTAACGAACGAAAAGGGCTCCGCCGCCAACATTAAAGTCGTTCCAGGAAGTGTACATCCGACCGTAGAAAGGAGAAGATGGATTGTTATCAGCCCAACCAGATTCTCGGTCGTCGTTGTTGTTAGTGTGAATGCAGTAATGCGTCCAGCTATTCGCGTTCGCAGGAGTGGTAGTCTTGTAGCCCCCCAGACCCTGACCGCCGCAACCGCCGTCGAGCCAAATAGTAAACCACGTTCCAGTCGGGCGGTTGTACAAGATTACGGGGTCGCCAACCGTATTGGAAAATGGACTTTGGCCGTTAGCGGCGGTGAGACGAGTGAAGGTAGTGCCGCCGTCGGTTGAGACCGATGCGCCAGAGATGTTGATCGGGCTCACGTTGCGGCCGCGTGAGTCGTTGTAGGCGACCACGATCTGGCTCGGGTTATCCGGGTTACTCGCAGTGAACGTCTCGGACTGAGTAACGTTAGGAAAAGTCTCAGTGCCCGTGATCAGGTCAACGTCCATGGTACCATACGCTGAAGGCTGCAGCAATGCTTGGACAAACTGCGAGAAAGCACCATTGGGAGATGCTGAGCCTCCCTCTGCCTCGCCGCAGGCAATCATGATTGCACCTGCTCGGAGGTTTTCCTGCTTATCGATGCCTAGCTCGCGAATTTTGGCACAATCGAATCCCGCGGGGACGAGCGGGTCGATCGGGTTTAGGACGAATCTGAATTTTTGCTGTGCCTGCACGGAGAACGTGGCAAAGCCCAGCAACGCCAGAAAGACGCCACTCAGGATTATTAGCAAGCTGATTAAGAGACGAGGGTTAAAAAACCCGCCTTCGCCGAGGGTACGGTGGACGGGTGCCGATGCTGAAGTAGAGTGTTTTTTCATTGTGGAGTTTCATTGGAGAGCACGATTCTTGATTGAAACGCGTCGAACAATCAATCGTTTTTTTTGTGTTTCTGGACGTGGCAGTCGTTAGCTCACGCGCAAAAAACTCGCGAGCTTCTCTGGCTAGTTGTCGCCTTGGCGTTTCCCAATAAACGTACAACCTACGGTCGCGGCGCTGGGGTCGGACGCGGCCTGGGTGTGGGAGTAGGCCGTTGGATTTGGAATTTACCGACGCGCGTAGACCAATTGCCTTCGCTGGTTGTAAGGTAGTATTCGTTGGTATGCCAGAAGCTAATGCCGTCCAAGGGATCGATGGTCGTCATGGTATAATCCCCCCAGCGTCCTTCGAAGAAGGTCTGACTTCCCTCGCCATTGGTCATTATGGCTTCGCCCCGACCGAGATTATTCAATGGATCGGTTATTAAACGTCCAGCATACCGGATCGATGGAAAGGTGGTCGAGCTAGACGTGGAATAGCCGATGGCCATGCCTCCATTTTGATCCACGGCTATGCTAGGCATCCAACGCCACAAGCCATCCCCGCCATTGCTCCAATCTTGCTGTTGCACAGGCGTGGCGGAAAAACTGCCGCCGGTAACATCAAATTGATACCACCTGATCGCAGTCGGTCCATCGGGATAATTCAAGATAACGGTGTGGTCAGCCCACAACGATTCCGTGCCGCCGCGGTTCTGGTAAACGACCGGCGTCATGATCTTATCGCCCAAAGTATCCAGCTTTTGCGTGGTCCCTTGCTGCGGCACAAGGTTGGGCCCGTTCTCGGTGTACGCGGTAATGAACTCGTTGACTGTGATCAGGGCATTCGGAGCGTGGTTGGGGCCAACGCCGAGAGTCGAATTCGCTGGCACCGCAAAATCGACGTGAAACAGCCACCCCTTAACCTGAGTCAAGGGCTTGCCGCCCTCATTGTCGATCGCCAGTAAAAATTCCTGCTCACCTGCCGGCGGCGGGTTGCCCGTGCGAAAGCTCGCAGCAACCAGGCTCCACGCAACCCCCAGGCCCGTCGGATCGATAGTAAACCCGACAGCATGGATCGGCCCACCGCCAGTCATGCTGGCGCGGTCGAGCGCATAGACGCGAACGGCGACGAAGTCCTCTCCGACAAACTCGTTCATCGTCAGGTAATAGGCATCTGGCCATAAGGCGAACTTCGGGTAATCACCGTGTCGATCTGGATTCGCCGGATTGTCCTGCAGCGCGTAGAGAAAGTAGGCGCCCGTGGGATCGGAAGTCTGGGACACACCGATGCATTCCCAAAATGAAGTACCAGGATCCTCGGGAAAGGCAAAGTCAGTTATCACCCAGCGATCAGCCAATTGATCATAGAAAACAAAAGGGTCCCCCTGGTTTTGGTTCGCACCGCAAGGATTGCCAGCGCCTATCGGGGCAAAGAACGAATTGAACGTGATCGGGCCAGTTAGCGGGTTGCCGTTTTTGTCGAAAACCCTAAAAGAAGTATTGACTGACTGAACGTAATGATTCGGGCCCACATCGCCATTGGTGTCGGGCGGCGGCACCACCGTCTCGGCTTGTGCTGCGTTTATCCCGTCAAATGTTAGCAGCGGTGGCGGCATGGTGGGCACGGGGCGGAAGATCTTTTCCAAAACCGACTGGAACTGCGGGACGGCAGAGGGTTCCGATGTTTCCGATCTTGCCGGGCCGCCTGACCACCGAAACCGATGTGGCGTCAGCCGTTTTTTCAGAATCTTCGGGGCTGGGGGAATGTAAGGGAGGCTTCGCAAGTCCTGGTCCAACCGGACCGGACCGACCAACTGCACGACGTCCGGTCCGTTGGTCGACTTTGCTGCAGGCGCTGCTGAACTTGGCCCGGGTTGCGCCTGGGCTTTGGAAGAGCCTAGGTAAAGGCCCGCGCCGGCCAGCGCGATCAAGACGCCAGCAAAGGAAGAAACGGAAGCAATTAACACGCGAAGTGTAAAGAACCCATCTTGGCCAGGGCTACGGCGGGTAGGTGGTGATTGCGAACTGGAGTTTTTTTTCATGGGTGGAGCGTGGCCGGGGGCAGGATTCTGCGCTACACGCGTGAAGAATCAATAGCTTTCGCTTGCATGCTGCCGGGGATGACACCGACTCGGCGGCAACGATTTGGGGCGTTAGCAAATCCTTTTCAGTGCGCGCCCAAAAGATTTACTGGGACGCCTTGTCGGAAAGACTCCTCGGCGGAGGTCCATCGTAGCCGTGATTGACTGGATCGATCCGGCGCATCGGTTTCTCGCGAGTTTGTTCTTCGATCACGTGCGCGACGAGGCCGGGTGTCCGGGCGATCATGAAAATTCCATTGAACGCCGCGGGGTTCATTCCCAGATCGGCAAGGATGGCGCCGATGGCGCCGTCAACGTTGATGGGTAAAGCTTTCTTCGCATCGGCGAACGCTTTCTCGACGGCGCGCGTCGCTTTCATGTGCTCGCCATCGACGCCCGCTTCGCGCGCCAGCTCGAAAAGCCGCGCGGTGCGCGGATCTTTGGTGTGATAACGATGACCAAATCCCGGCATTCGCTCGCCGGTTTCTCTCATCGCCGCAAGTGTGCGAGAGGCGGCGTCGTCCAATGAAATAGATTCGCGCGTCGCGCGGTCAGCTATCTCTTTCAGGTGCCGGGCGCAGTCTTCAATTGCGCCGCCATGATGACGATTGATCGACATTATCCCTGTCTCTTATACACATCTGACGCTGCCGACGACTCTGTGTATGTGT
>JBKPLM010000103.1:0-6222 GCA_046731655.1 Verrucomicrobiota bacterium
GTTTGGAAGGCAAAAGCTCTTTGGATGTCAGGCGCATCATCCTCACGGCATCAGGGGGACCATTTCGCGAAACGCCGCTAAAAGATTTCGATTCGATCACACCTAAACAGGCGTTGAAGCATCCGACCTGGAATATGGGGCCGAAGATCACGATCGATTCCGCGACGCTGTTCAACAAGGGTTTGGAAATGATCGAGGCGCACTGGCTTTTTGGCGTCGAGATGAAGCGCGTCGAAGTAGTGATACACCCGCAAAGCATTGTTCATTCGATGGTCGAGTTCGCGGACGGCTCCACGCTCGCGCAATTGAGTTATTCGAACATGTGTTTCCCAATTCAATACGCTGTGACCTGGCCGGATCGCGTCGCAAATACTTTGCCGCCACTCGATTTCTCGAAATTGTCCAGGTTGGAATTTTTCACGCCGCGCTACGAGGATTTTCCTGCACTGAATCTCGCGCGACGAGCGGGTGAGATCGGTGGCACGCTGCCTGCCGTCATGAACGCCGCAAACGAAGTAGCGGTCGCTGGTTTTTTAGACCGGCAAGTTAGCTTTCCGGACATCTGGCAGATCGTCGAAGAAGTCATGGACCGGCATACATCCGTTGCGCACCCCGATCTGGATGCAATATTGCAGGCCGATCAGTGGGCGCGTAAGACAGCGGAAGAGCACGTAAATCGATAAATCGTTAAAAGAATTACAACGGCAAACACGATCGTGTGTCCAATCAATCACTAAATCACTGATCACTTGTTTCTAATAACAATGCTACTCCACATTGCTCGCGTCCTTTTCATCCTGCTTGAAGTCCTCATCCTCTTCAATCTTCTCATCGTCGTGCATGAATTGGGGCATTTTCTGGCGGCGCGCTGGCGGGGACTTTACATCGAAAAATTCGGTGTCTGGTTCGGTAAACCGCTCTGGAAGAAGACAATTAGTGGAGTCCAATACTCGCTCGGCTCGCTGCCTTTCGGGGGCTTCGTCGCGCTGCCGCAGCTTGCACCGATGGACATCATCGAGGGAAAGGCTGACATGGATCGCGCGAGGCTGCCGAAAATTTCAGCGCTCGATAAAATCATCGTAGCCGTCGCCGGCCCGCTGTTCAGTCTGCTGCTGGCAGTTTTCTTCGCCGCCATCGTCTGGGCCGTCGGCTACCCGGCGAGCGAAGGGGATTCCACCACGGTGATTGGCTATGTTTTGCCCGATTCGCCGGCGCAGAAGGTTGGCTTGCAGCCCGGCGACAAAATCCTCTCGGTAGACGGCAAGCCGGTCAGGCGTTTCATGGGAATGAATGACAGCGTGAGCTGGGATGTGGTGCGAAGCGAAGGCGACAAGATCGCCGTGAAATTCGAGCGGGACAACAAGGTGCAAACCGTTTGGGTTGAACCTTACAAAGCGGAGAAACGTGGATGGCGCAGACAAAGTGTGCGACAACTGCTCATTTATCCCGCAGAGACCGCGATTATTGACAAGGTGGAACCGAACACGCCTGCTGCGACGGCAGGACTGCGCTCAGGAGACGTCATTCGCGGGTTTGATAAAACGCCCATCTACAATCCGATCGCGCTGCTGGAATACATCAGCAAGCATCCAAACGACGAGCTTGTTCTCCATGTGGAGCGCGGCGGCGAGAGGTTGGATGTTCCGGTAAAACCAACGCTTTTGCCTACGAATGGCGAAAAGAAGCCACGAATTGGAATTCAATGGGACACGACAGGGATAGTGTCGATCCAGCATCCCAGTCCGATCGAACAGGTTTACAACAGCGTGACCAGCACGTTAAAGACGATTGGCGCGGTTGCCTCGCCGAAGTCGGACGTAAAGTTGCAGCATTTAAGCGGACCCGTCGGGATTTGGAATATTTATGTACGACTTTTCGAATCCGAAGGAGGTTGGAAGCTCGCGTTGTGGTTCAGCGTAATCCTCAACGTGAATCTCGCGATTCTGAACATGCTACCGATTCCAGTGCTCGATGGCGGTCATATTGTTCTGGCGCTTATCGAATCTGTGCGGCGCAGACCGGTGAACATGCGCGTGCTGGAGGTCGTACAGACGAGCTGCGCGGTGGTGATCATCGGTTACATGCTCTATATCACATTCTTTGATGTACAGGACTTGCCGTTTGTCCGAAAAAAGCTCGATCAACTCGAAGCGCCCTCTACCGGGAAAGATACACAAGCTCCATAATCGCCTTGCGTTGCGCGGGGCTGTGCGAAGCCGTAGAATCCTATTGTGACAACGAAGCCGAGGTCATCGACCTGGCGCTTGTCGCTACTTTGAACAACGTTGACTCCTACAATGCGTGAGTTGTCATACTGCGAAAATCCATTCGTTTATCACCGTCGCAAAACGCGCGAGGTGAAAGTTGGTAACGTCGGCATCGGCGGTGATAATCCAATTCGCGTCCAATCGATGATCACTTGCGATACGATGGACACGGACGCGTCGATTCAACAGACAATCGAGCTGGCAAACGTGGGCTGTGAAATCGTTCGTATCACTGCGCCTACAGTAAAGGACGCGCGCAATCTTGAGCACATCGTGAAGGGCTTGCGGGAGCGCGACTGCGATGTGCCAATCGTCGCAGACATCCATTTCAAGCCAGAAGCGGCCATGGAAGCCGCCAAATGGGTGGACAAAGTGCGAATCAATCCGGGCAATTATGCAGACTCCAAGAAATTCGTCATTCGCGAGTACACGGACGAACAGTACACCGGAGAGTTGAATCGGATCCGGGAGCGGTTTTCGCCGCTGGTCGACCTGTGCAAGAACCGCAGCATCGCGATGCGCATCGGCACAAATCACGGTTCGCTTTCCGACCGCATCCTGAATCGCTACGGCGACACGCCACTTGGAATGGTGGAAAGCGCGCTCGAATTCGCCCGGATCGCGCGCGATCTGGACTACCACGATTTCGTTTTCTCGATGAAAGCGAGCAATCCAAAAATCATGATTGCCGCGTATCGTTTGCTTGTCGCTCGGTTAAACGAACTTGGCCCGGATTGGAATTATCCGCTACATCTCGGTGTGACCGAGGCAGGCGAAGGAGAAGACGCGCGGATCAAGAGCGCAATCGGAATCGGCTCACTGCTCGCTGACGGGATCGGCGACACGATTCGGGTGTCGCTTACCGAGGATAGCCCGAATGAGATCCCGGTCGCCAAAGCACTGGTTGAGAACATTCAGAAAACGTCTAACGCTCAACTCCGAAAGGATTCGCGAGCAGGCAGACCAACTTCGAATGCTCAATTGTCTTTTGATCCGTATTCGTATCAGCGACGCGCAACGGAGACGATGGCTGTAGAGGGGCTTAGTAGTTCCGGCCAACAAGTTAAGCTCGGCAACGGTGAACTAATTCGCGTCGTTGTACGCCGGACAAACTTCGACAAGATCGCACACAAGATCGACAAGATGGGTGATTACAAGCCGGAAATTATCTATGAAAACGCCCGTGTTACCGAAGTCGATCCGCGTGATGAAGATACGATTGCGAAGCTAAATGCTGAAGGAACTCCGCAATTCGTCACCGTGAAAGACGATGTCGAACTCGCGGTAATTCCCGCATTTCGATTGCTAGCCGCACACTTGCACCCTCGGCATCCAATTTTGTTAAAAGATGTTCCCCTTTGTAGAGCGTCCGCCGAGGCGGACGTCGGCCAAGATGGTGGCGTTTCACAGAAACGTCCTACAGATTTTCTTCGGACGCTTTTGATCGCTTCGACCAACATTGGTTCCCTGCTGTGCGACGGAATTGGTGATGCCATTTTGGTGCAGGGCGAGGAAGCACCCGGCCAGGCATTGCGCCTGAGTTACAACACTCTTCAAGCAGCCGGGTCACGGATTTTCAAAACCGACTATGTCGCCTGCCCTTCCTGCGGACGCACCCTATTCAACTTGCAAACTACGACGGCCAAGATCAAAGAGGCCACCTCGCAACTCAAAGGCGTGAAGATTGCGATCATGGGCTGCATCGTAAACGGGCCTGGAGAAATGGCGGATGCCGATTTTGGTTATGTTGGCGGTGCGCCGGGCAAGGTGAATCTTTACGTCGGCAAAACGGCAGTAAAATTCAATATTCCCGAAGTGGAAGCAGTGGACCGGCTGAAGGATTTGATCCGCGAGCATGGCAAATGGGTCGAGCCTGCGCGCGAGGCAACCGCGCTCGAACCCGCTTCATAGCGCAGCTCGATATAAGCCCCGAAAGCGTTTCGGGTTTTCGATTGCTGATGCCTCCGAGCCGTGGCTCTGGATTGTTCGCGTCAGGGAGCCATGTCCGCATTACAAAAATATAAGGTTAAAAAGATTGACCTGTTTCCTGTGACGGTAACAAACTCGTTCCTCGGGGAACGTGTAGGGAATAAAAACTCCAACTCCAACTTCAGCTAAAACCCATATGAAAACTCTGCGTCGAATCAGTAAAAATCGTGCTTTTACACACATACGTATTCTCGCTGCCGTTCTCCTTGTCCTGGCCGCGGCAGCATTAGTGTTCCTGGCCGTATCGCCACCCGCTGTTGCTCAGCCGACTGCGCACCCGCAGCCTCTGACTCCAAAATTCTCCACCGCGGTGGCTTTCGACGTATCACCTGCTCTCCGCAGTTTACCGCGGATTGTAAGACCACGAACGTTCCCGCCGGACACAATATTGGAAGTGCGCCCCGAGCCGGCAGTAAAAGGACCCGCGGTTCACCGCGACAAGGGCCACGGCGCCGATGGAGTACTGCAGCTGTTCAGCCCGGCCGCAACCATTCCCGCTCCGCTGCTGACCTTTGAAGGCTTGTCGAATCAAGACAATTTCAACATCTTCGGTTTCCGAGTGAACCCGCCGGATCCGAACGGAGAAGTTGGCCCAAACCATTACGTCGAGATCATCAACCTCGTCTTTGGCGTGTATGACAAGGCCGGCAACTTGCTGCTGGGACCGATAGACACTGGTTCGCTCTGGGCCGGGTTCCCGATTGAGGATTGCACCGATCCATCGGGCGATCCCGTCGTAGTGTATGATCAACTTGAGGATCGGTGGCTTCTTTCGCAGTTCACGACCAGAGGATTCGATGAAAACGGCGATTTTAACGGCCTACCCTTCTATAACTGCGTCGCCGTTTCGCAAACCGGAGATCCCACTGGCGCGTACTTCCGCTATGCTTTCATCACTTCCCAAGAAGGCTCAACCTCGACGTTCTTCCCTGACTATCCGAAGTACGGAGTATGGACGAACTCGTATCTGCTTACTTCCAGGGATTTCGGATCGCAAGGGGAGTACGGCATCAGCGTCTATGGTCTGGAAAAAAACAAAATGATTAACGGCGAGCCGAACGCACGCGCGGTCCACTTTTTCCTCGACGGGAACGACCCTGCGATTCTGCCGCTCGTCGGCGACGGCCTGCTGCCAGCGGATATTGACGGCACACGACGGCCGATTAATGGCGCTTCCGCACCGATTGTCGGAACACAGGACGACGGCGCGGGTTACGGTGGGACTTTCGACGCGCTCAACATTTTTGAACTCAGCGTGAAGTGGCGGTCCACTCCTGTAGCATCCCTCGTTCTCAAGACACAACTTCCCGTTGCCAGTTTCGATTCGATTTTCCCCTGCGCTCCAACGAGCCGCGACTGTCTACCACAACCGGGCATCACGAACCCGAGTCAGTACCTCGATATCTTATCCTATCGTCAGCGGCCGACGTTCCGCCTCGCGTACCGCAACTTCGGCACGTACGAATCGCTGGTGACCAACCAGTCAGTGGAAGCGCTACCCGGAATCGCAGGTGCGCGCTGGTACGAGATTCGGCGGACCGGCGGCACCTACTCTGTCTTTCAGCAGGGTACCTTTGCACCCAATGACGGAGTGCATCGTTGGATGGGCAGCGTCGCCATGGATAAGAAAGGCGACATAGCGTTGGGCTATAGCGTAGTCAACGGAACGGATGTCTTTCCAGGTATCCGCTATACGGGGCGGCTCGCTGGCGACACACTCGGTGAGATGACCCTGGGTGAAGAGACGATCATCAACGGCTCAGGGGTGCAAACGACTACTAACTCGCGCTGGGGCGACTATACGGATATAACCATCGATCCCACTGACGACTGCACATTCTGGTACGTCAACGAGTATTATACCCTCGCTGGCCAACTATTCAGCCCAGCAGGCTGGCAGACCCGCATCGGCAGCTTCAGGCTGCCCGGCTGCCAATAGGAGTTATCCACGATAGCCAGCGCGCAA
>JBKPLM010000104.1:0-11860 GCA_046731655.1 Verrucomicrobiota bacterium
GCACAGAAGTCGGCCAGTTGCGCGTGATTGATACACAGAAGCGCGGCGACGTTTTTGTTCATCGGGCTGCACTTTTGGAAGGCCGCGCGCCTGAACCGGGCGAGGCTGTACGTGTTTCAGTAGACGCCGACCGCCGCCGTGCGATTCAAGGGCACCACACCGTAACGCATCTGCTGCACTGGGCGTTGCACGAAGTGGTCTCGCGTGACGCTTCACAAAAGGGAAGTTATGTCGGACCTGATAAACTGACGTTTGATTTTTCGAGCGCGCCACTAACGAAGCAACAAGTGCGCGATGTGGAAAAACTGGTGAACGAGAAGATCGCGGAGGACACTCCGGTTTCGTGGACCGAAATTCCTTACGCGGAAGCGAAGAAGCGAACCGACATTACCCAATTCTTTGGAGAGAAATACGGCGACGCGGTGCGTGTTTTACAAATCGGCGGTACTCCTCGGGCGCTCAACGGTTATTCCATGGAGCTGTGCGGAGGCACGCACGTGAGATCGACTGGTGAAATCGGGCCGTTTCGGATTGTAAAGGAAGAGGCGATCGCAGCTGGAATTCGGCGGATCGAAGCCGTTGCCGGCGAAGCGGCCCGTTCGTGGGCGAAACACGAAGCTGTGCGCCAGCACGAAAAGTTTGAAGCCCTGGTGCGGAAGAAACCCGATATTGCGCCGCTGCCTGCTTTCCAAAACGCCGCGACAACTCCTGAAATGCTAGAGCAGGTCGACGCGCGGGCAGTGCATCTCGAAAAAGTCGAGGTCGAAGTCCGCGATTGGGAAAAACAGAGCGCCAAAACAGCCGAAGCGGACCTGAGAAGCCAAGCCGCACAAATCGCGAATCAGTTGGCGGCATCGCATGCAGGGAAAAATTTTTGTGTCGCGGAAGTCCAAGAAGGGGACGGGAAACTGCTGCAGGCGGTCGCTGATACATTGAAGTCGAAATTCAACGGCCCGATTTTTCTCGTTGGTGCGACCAATGGATCAGTGGCGCTAGTGGCATCCGTGCCGAAGGAAATGAGCGCGGAAGTTCAGGCGAACAAACTGATTCAGCAGGTTGCGCAAATTGTCGGAGGCAAAGGCGGCGGTCGCCCGGAGAATGCCCAGGGTGCTGGCAAAGACCCGAGCAAGATCGCGGAGGCCCTGGCGAAAGCGCGAGAGCTTTTAAGCTAGGTCGTTGTCACGGTATGCTCGCACTCGGAGTGCGCGCGTGTTTCATCAGAAGCTTAGCGTTCTTTCCATCCAACGACATTCGATAAATCGACGGGTCGTCTTCATTTTCCTTTTGCATAATGCAAAGGAATTCGTCATTGGTCATCCAGAACGGCTCCCAAACGAAATCATTCTTGCCCGTAACGCGAACTGCTTTGTCGCTGGCGAGATCGAGTTTTTCGATCGATGGTTGGGGGCCGTCCCAGTTCTTGCGCTCATGCTCAGCGCCGCAATCGACATCCATCAGCAGCGCCCTGCCGTCCGGCGAAATGCTAAGTCGATCGCCGCCGTTCATGCTCGCATCAGTCAGAATCTTCGAGAGCTCCCATTTCTTCAGAATGTTTCCGTCCAAATCGATCTGGTAAATGTTGTCGAGATCGTGACAAAAAATTGATTTGCCGTCTCGAGCCCATTCCGGCGCGCCGAAGGCGTCCCTTTTCAGTCCGGCATTTTTCACAAAACGAAAACCGGAACCGTCTGCATTCACCAAGCCAAGGTGCCATTCCTCTTCCGCCATGATAGAAAATGCGAGTTTCGATCCATCCGGCGACCAAACCGGGCCGAAACAGTTGTCGCTCGGGATATCTTTTAGAACCGTGACTTTGCCATCGGCTAGGTCGGCGACTGCGATGTGGCGTTCTGGGCCAGGCCGCGTTTTTGAATCTTCACTTGTGTTGAACGCTATGTGGGTGCCGTCCGGCGAGATTTCAGGCAACGCACCGGTGGCAATCTTCTTCTGGTGCGTGCCGTCGATATCGGCAGTAAAGATGTTTTCGCTACGTTCATAAGCAATTTTGCGCTCTGCCGCATAGCTGAGCGCGGAAAACGCGACGCAAAAGAAAATGGCCAGCGTGAGCCGTTTCATTTGTGCTGCTTACGGAGCGCTGACAGAGGGGAAACGCCCGTTCTTGATTAGGCACTTCAGATTTTTTCCGCCAACAGACATTCGATAAATCGAGTCGTCCTTTTCGCCGGCCGCGCGGCTGAGAAAAAGAACATTGTCGTTGTCGATCCAAACGCCGTCCCAGCCGAAAAGCTTTTTCGGGGTCAGCCTGGTCGCTTTTTGCGATTGGAGATCGAACGCCCAGAGCGCGGGTAACGGCCCATCCCAGTCTTTGCGGCTGGACTCTTCACCCATGTCGACGCTCAAAAGCAATCGCTTGCCGTCCGGTGAAACGTCAATCCGACCGTCGCCGCTCATGTCGCCTTTCGGCACGATCTTGCTGATCTTCCATTGTGCGCGGACCGCGCCGTCGAGTCCTATCTGATAGATGTTCGTCATGTCCTCGCAAAAAACTGATTGTCCGTCGGGCGCCCAGACCGGCGAGTAGCGGGTCACTTCATTTTGAACGCCGGGCTTCAGCACATGAAAATTCGTGCCGTCTGAATTGATAGCGACGAGGTCCCAGACTTCGTGCGGGCGCGTCGTGAAAAGGATCTGTTTACCGTCAGCCGTCCAGCTCGGGTAATACGAATTCTCGCTAGGGACGTCCTTAAAGGCGTTCACCTTTCCAGTCGCGACATCTGCCACCGCCATGTGACGGACGTAAGTGGTGTCGCTCGTCCTTTCGACGGTGTTGAACGCGACGCGAGTTCCATCAGGCGAGATCGCGGGAAAAATTCCGTCGGCCAGTTTTTTTTCGTTGGTTCCGTCAAGATTGGCGATGTAAACGGCGTCGTTACGTTCGAAAGCAATATGTCGATCAGCAGGAAATGCGGTGGCAGAAAAACTGGTTAATGCGAATGCGAGGGAGATTAGTTTTCTCATGGTAATGCGACTGTGATGAAAAACGTCACGGCAAGCGCAGATACCAGGACAATCAGATACGCAAATCCGCCAAAAAGGAATTTGAAAATACTGATAAACCAGCCCTGGCGATAAACGCGACGGATTGACAAGAAAATTTGGACTACGAACGCCATCCAAAGGAGCGCGATAATCCAACCTGTGATCGTACCTGGAGCGATGTGGTTGAGTCCGATTGTCACGAGCACGATTAGCATAACTCCGGTATAAGCGAATGTGTGGATGTGAAGCGCATAAACCAGATGATCGATGTAGAAAATGCGGCGACGAAGGTAGAGAATTTTTAGAACAAAAGCGAAGAGCGGGATACAGCAGAGCATCATGTAAGGCAGATTGCTGAAGAGCGTCGCGATAAACAGGCCCATCTTTGTTCCATGCTCGCCCATCTTTTCCTTTGCGCGCGCTTCGATCCATTTTTCGAAAGGCGTTGATGCGTTCTTATCTGAACCAGATTCGATATCTGGCCTGTCGTTCTGTCCCGGCTCTGGCGTCGTTTGCCTCGGCTGCTGAGGTTCCTGAGCGGGGGTAGGAGAAGTACGCTTCAATGCATCCAGAATTCTGGCGCGTACCTCCGGCGGCACGTCCTTCATCGCCTCTTCTATTTTGGTGCGCGCTTGCGGCACAGGATCGCCGTGCTGCAAACGTTCTTGGATTTCGCGACGCGCCTCGGCCGATAGATTTTCGCGCTTCAATTCTTCTTCAAGCCGTGCGCGCTTGCTAGGCGGAACTTCGACGGCACCGAGCGCAGCTTCGATTTTCGCCCGGACTTCCGGGGCGATGTTCTCTCGCTGCAATTCATCCCGAACGTCGGCGCGATTTTCCGGAGAAAGATTTATCGGCTCGAAGTGGGCTGACTTGATCGCGTAGTTGAATGCAAAGAAAAAGAGAATGCTTGCGAGAAGATAAAGTCGCAGTGGATGCACATAACGCACGCGATGTCCCGCGAGAAATTGGTTCGTCAGTTTCCACGGGCGAACCAACAGAAGGCCAATCGTCGCAAAAAACTTCGAGTCCCAATTCAGGAACTCGTTGAGTAAATCGGCAATGACGTGCCGGAAAGAGCGCCGATAATCGATTGCCGGCTGGCCGCATTTCGCACACCAATGACCCTCTAATTGTGCTCCGCAATTCTCACAATGCGTAATGGGCGCGCTCTGAGTTTTGCGCCGGCCGAAAAATCGCCTTCGGCGCGGTTGCACTTGTTCGATCGCGGAGATCGCCGTATCGCCCAGGACAAATTTTTCCAGTTCATCGGGCATACGACCATCAGATTACAAAAACCTTTCTTCGGAGTCTACGCCGTGATTCAAGACGTTCAGCGACAACGTGGTTTGTCTCATCGCAAAGTTTGAATTGACCAGCCGAAGCTGTTAGTGACACGATCTCACGCGGTGGCGCTTAACCTTTTCAAGACCAAAAGCCCGGATCATCTCATGGCTGAGGCCGCTGCGCCGGAGCGACAACTCAAACGCACCCTCGGTCCTCTCGATCTTACCGCCATCGGAATCGGTGCAATCATAGGGGCTGGAATCTTCGCCCTCACCGGAACGGCGGCAGCCGGTCAGGTATTTTCGTCGCGGCTCGAAACGCCGGTGATTAATTTTATCCAGGCATGGTTATCTGGCGCGAATGTCGTCTTTGGGCGCGCCGGAGCAGGTCCGGCGATTGCTGTTTCATTTATTGTGGCGGGCATCGCATGCGGTTTTGCTGCGCTCTGCTACGCCGAGCTGGCATCGATGATTCCGGTGTCCGGCTCGGCCTATACCTATTCATACGCAACGCTTGGCGAAATTGTGGCGTGGATTATCGGCTGGGACCTCATTCTCGAATACGCGGTCGGAAACATGGCAGTGGCGGTCGGTTGGTCGGGTTATTTCGTGCAATTGTGCGATAGCCTTTTTCATTTGAAGTTTCCGCTCTGGTTGGTGAACGATCACCAGACAGCTGTTAGTTTGCTCGCCAAGGGCGGCGACGCCTTGGAAGGTTATTCGTCCAGTACCTTGCCAGTCATCGCAGGTCATTCGATTGCTTTTAACCTGCCTGCGCTCCTCATCGTCGCTGCCGTGACCGCGATTTTAGTTTATGGAATTCGCGAGAGCGCCCGTGCGAATACTACCATTGTCATCATCAAGGTCGCTGTCGTCGTTTTCGTCATCGCGTTTGGCGCATTCATGGTGAATCCGACGAACTGGCATCCATTTGTGCCGAACGGTTTTGCCGGCGTCATGAGCGGCGCCGCGATCGTCTTTTTCGCCTTCATCGGATTCGATGCCGTTTCCACGACAGCCGAGGAAACACGCAATCCGCAACGCGACATGCCCATTGGGATCATCGGCAGCTTGATCATCTGCACGCTGCTTTACGTGTTGATGTCGTGCATACTTACCGGAATCAAGAATTACACAGTTTACACTGGTGACGCGGCTGCTGTGGCCACGGCTTTCGCCAGCAAATCGTGGGCGCGCGCACTCGTTAGCGCCGGCGCACTCGCCGGGACGACTTCAGTGCTCCTGGTTTTCCAACTCGGCCAGCCGCGCATTTTCATGGCTATGGCCCGGGACGGTTTGTTACCACAGTATTTCGCGAGGGTTCACCCGCGATTCCGCACGCCTCATATCACCACGATTTGGACAGGCGTTGTCGTCGGCGTCGTCGCGATGTTCACAAACATCGGTGATCTCGCCGATCTGACCAATATCGGGACGCTCTTTGCATTCATCCTGGTTTGTCTCGGTGTGAACGTGTTGCGTCGTGTTGCGCCAGAGCGCCCCCGGCCGTTTCGTGTCCCGTTTGTTCCTGTCTTCCCAATCCTTGGCGTGACCCTCTGCGTCGCGCTAATGCTCAGTCTGCCAGTGATGACCTGGATCCGGTTTGTAGTCTGGCTTGGAATTGGTCTGCTGATTTATTTTCTCTACAGCGTTCGACACAGCAAACTGCGCCGGGGCATCGACACCGGCATTACCGAAGATCAGCCTCCGCCGCTGATCAAGACATGAAAAGTAGGGCGAGCCTCTGACTTGCGTCAGATGAATCGCAAGCGAGACGCATGCGCTACTTTACTCTGCGCGCGACCTACGCCGCCTTTTGCGCGTGAGAGACTCGATCGTCGACTTCCAGCCACTCGAATGTTGTCGTTTTCGAGGGATCGAGTCCAAGTTTCTTCACCTCTTCACTAAAGAAATCGCGTTTTTCCGGATGATGGTAGAGACTGCTTCCCTCGACTTCGTCAGCCCAACGGTTGATTTCCTCGGCTCTCTTCTTTTCGCCGTTTTGATTTAGCCATTGGACGATTTCCTGGTCGCTTAAGCCCTGCTCGATTTGCGCTTTGAAATTGTCGCCTTTTACGCCTTTGAAACCAAAGAGCATGTTATCAAGCGGACAATCGAAGTGATATTCGCCAACATTTCCCGCCACTAGCGCGGCATTTATCGATCGTGCGGCCAAGGATCGCGTAATCGCCAACGCGAATGCGCGGACTGCGCGGGGCCTCTTTCGTTAGATCTTTTCCAGTGACTTTCTTTTTCATATCGTACGCGTTTCGAACAAGACAGGGGATCCGGTTGCCAATTTGGCAGGCGAACTGTCCGCCCTACAGTTGGGCGGTGAAGGTAATTCACCTGTTGCTGATGATTTACGCCGCGACCCTGGATGCGCAAAGTGTTCAGCTTGCAGCTCCGCCGGCTGGAAAACTCTATCACGGCCTTTATTGGGGCGGTGTTGGAACTGACGAGCATGACCCAACTGAGCACGATGTCACCCCGAATGATGTCGCGCAATATGAGCAAGCGGTCGGCAAACAAACCGCGTGGATTTATTTCGCGAATAACTGGTTTGAATCGCGAAAATTTCCAGCCGCGATGTGCAGCTGGATCCGTGATCTCCGAAAAATTCCCTACATCCGGCTGATGCTTCGTTCCGATGTCGACCAAAAGCATCGTGAGAAGAAGTTCACGCTCCAGAAAATCATTGCTGGCAAATTCGATGACGATCTTCGCGCATGGGCGCGCGACGCAAAAAATTTTGGCTCGCCGATTCTAATAGAGTGGGGGACTGAGCCCAACGGCGACTGGTTCAGCTGGAACGGCAGGTGGAACGGCGGCGCTGAAGAAGGTCCTGCGCGCTACGTGGCGGCCTACCGGCATATTGTCGATCTGATGCGCGCCGAGAGCGCCGATAATCTACGGTGGGTTTGGCACGTCAACTGGCTCGATGAGCCGGAGAGGGACTGGAACCGTTTCGAGAATTATTTTCCAGGGGAAAACTATTGCGATTGGGTTGCTCTCAGTGCCTATGGACCAACCACACCTATGATGACTGATGGCATCGAGAGTTTGGCGTTTAAAATGCGCGAGGCCTATCCGCGCCTCGTAAAAGTCGCACCTGGCAAGCCAATCATTATTGCCGAGTTCGGTTGCGATCTGCATAACCGGCATGTCAGCGCAGAAGACTGGGCGAAAGCCGCACTCGAAGACCTGTTCTCAAATAGATGGCCTGGAGTCATTGGCCTTTGCTGGTGGAACGAAGGTTGGCAAAACGACGATCACAAAAAACATGACACCGACATGATCGTTCTTCACGATGCTGATCTCACGCAGGTGTTTCGCGATGAGCTTGCAAAGCACGCCGACAAAATTCAGGAAACCCCTGTTATTTTTCACTGATTGTAGGGCGTTTCTGTGAAACGCCGTTGCTTAGATTGCCGTCTGACACGGACGGTCTACAAATCGCCCCCCATTGCGCTACCACGAGACGCGTCGCATAATTCTCCATGGTTAAAGTTTCCGTCGATTACACTGGCGATTTACATTGCGACGCTACGCACGGTCCGTCGCAGTCACAGATTTCCACTGATGCGCCCACTGATAACAAAGGCAAAGGCGAAGCATTTTCGCCGACCGATCTCGTCGCTACAGCTCTGGCTACATGCATGAGCACGACAATGGGAATTAGGGCGCAGGAACTCGGTGTCGATCTGCGCGGAATGACCGTGTCAGTACAAAAGGAAATGTCCAAGGACGCGCCGCGCCGGATCGTTGGGCTCCCGTCGGAAGTTCACATTCCACTTCCGCCGGATTCGCCCCATCGCGAGGTGCTGGAGCAAACGGCGCTCAATTGTCCGGTTCACAAGAGTTTGCCACCCGAAATCGATCGGCCGACAAAATTTTTCTGGGAGGGATAATGTTTGTCATGCCGGGCCGCGGTAGACGGCGAAGGAACTCTAAGTCGAAGGAACGATTACGCAGTTTTGCTTGCGTGATCCATCACAAGTTGTGAGGTCCTTCGCTTCGCTCAGGATGACACCGCTATTAGTTGGCAGGCAGGATTGCCTGCTTCACCTTAACCGTACAACCACTGCATGTAATCGCGCACGCCATCTTCCAAAGGAAACCGCGGCTCGTAGCCAAGTCCACGGCGGGCGTTCGTGAGATCCGCTTGCGTGAAGTTTTGATAATGTGCGTGCGGATTGTCGATATAATCCGGCTGAAAACTGGTCCCCAGACACTTGTTTAGAACGTCGACCAGCTCGTTGAACGAACGCGCCTGGCCCGAGCCAAGATTATAAATTCCGCTGGTCGGCGCATCGAGCGCCCGAATACTGCCTTCCACGACATCTTTCACATAGACAAAATCGCGCTTCTGCTCGCCGTGCTTGAAAATGCGCGGCCGCTGACCGGCTTTCATTTGCCGCGACAAATGAAACACCATGCTGGCCGGCACGCCCTTGTGTGCTTCGCGAGGTCCATAAACGTTGAAATAACGTAAGCCAACGATGATCCAATCAGGTGACTCGGCAGCAGTTTGTCTCGCGACGTTATCCATGATCACCTTCGAAAAAGCGTAAACATTCGAGGGTGAGCTAGCGGTTGATTCCACACTAGCCTCAGTCGCCGGGCCGTAGGTCGCCGCAGAAGAAGCGTACACGATTCGCGTCTTGGTCGGGCGCGCAAAATTTAGAATTCGCCGGAAACTTTCCACGTTGTCGTGCACTTGCTCGAACTGGTCGTGATTGGTGGTATCTGTGATCGACGCGAGATGAAATATGGCGTCGACCTTTTCGTCACCGAATTGCTCGACCCAATCCAGGGTTGCCAGATTTTGAGCCACGAAATCGCCGCAATATCCGGCGAGATTCTTGAAATTCCCCGAGCGAAAATCGTCGATCACCGTCAGACGCGCATCCGGAAATTTTTCCTGCAACGTCAGTGTAAGATTGGAGCCGATGAAACCGGCTCCACCAGTGATGATAAAATTGGAAGAAGAGTGCAATTTTAGGAACGAGAATTGGCGAGAGATAGATAAATCTTGAGCCGGGAAGCGCAAGCAGCGAGTTAAAGCCCGACAAAAATGCGGTTCGAAACGCGCTACACATACGATTTCATCAAACGATTCCTTCCATCCGAATGCCGGCGTATCCTTGAGGTTGGCTGTGGAACAGGTGAGCTCGCGGCTTGTTTATCGAATGACGAATACTCCGTTGTGGCGATCGATTCCGACAGCGATTCCGTCGCCGCTGCGCGGCGGCTTCATGTGGACGCGCGCATCGCGACATGGCCCAATTTTGCCGGTGGCCAGTTTGATGCGATCCTCTTCACTCGATCGCTGCATCACATCCATCCGCTAGCCGAATCGATCAAGCACGCAGCTGGCAGTCTTGCCGAGGGCGGACTTATCATCGTGGAAGATTTCGCATATGAATCCGCGGATGAAAAAACGTTGCATTGGTTTGGCAGTGCGCTGCGTCTTCTCGAAGCGACGGGTTTGTTGTCCGCGGATGAGTCTCTGAACAAGTCATTATCCAAGACGGAGACCTTGGAGGTATGGCGAAACAATCACGAAGCCGAATTGCACACAGCCGCCGAAATAGGACTTCAACTCGAAGAAGTATTAGGCCGCGTCACTAGAGAGGACGCAGCGTATTATTTTCGATACATTGCCAACGTGATTGGAGCGACTAAGAGACGCACGGCAATCCTTCAAGCTTTCGCTGAACAAGAAGAAACGATGGCGGCCGACGGCTCAATCGTTGCTTTGGGCCGGCGATTTGTGGCTCGGCGCTAAATAAATCTTGAACTGCCGAGCACAAGCCGCTACTTCTCGATTTAGTTCTTTGCGAGCTTGGAAAAGTGGATCGGCGCAAGAAATCCCGTGCGAATCGGGAGCAGTTGCGCTGCTGTAACTGGATACGACTTCCCAATGGGCCAATCCTCAAAAATTCGGGGGTGAAGGCGGGAAGAAGGTGATTCCGACAGGGATCGGAACATACGCCAGGAGCCAGAATATTTGTCCGGTCCACCTCATTCGTGCTGTTCTGTGGCCGCGGTCGGTGACCGCGGCCGGGGTCACCGACTCCGGCTACAACAGGTGCAGCGCGAAAAAACTTCTTCGCAAAAAGAAGAATGAGAGCTGGACGATGCACCGGCGTCCCATGACGGCCTAACAAGTCCAACTCTCGGAGTTGGAGGAAACTTGTTATGAAAAATCGTCCAGTCTGGTTCTCTTTTCCGGGTAGCGCACGCGTCCCGCATGTTGGTTTCGGCGTCGCCCCGAAACAGTCTTGTCTTAGCGCGAGAGTTTCACGCCGTGGCATCGAACAAGAAAAGTTCACGATCGCGAGACGCGCTCGCCAACACCCGGGACGGGCGCGCTACCCAATCTGGGTCGCCGCGCTTGTTATCTTCGCGCCGCTTGTCTGCTTTGGCCAGCAGGCGACGCCAGCTCCTACGCCGACGCCTTCGCCAGATGAAATGGAAGCGGAGCCGATCGTCGTTACTGCAACGCGTTTCGACATTCCGCTCGATCTATCGCCAGCCAGCGTGAGCGTGATTAACTCGGAGGATTTCGAGCAAAAACAAATCGAACGCGTAAGCGACGCGCTCCGTGAAGTGCCTGGCCTGTCCGTCGTTCAAACCGGAACAGCCGGCCAGTTGACCTCGGTTTTTACTCGCGGATTGCGCAGCGAGCACACCCAGGTCTTGCTCGATGGCATCCCGATCAATCAAGGTCTGCAGGGCGCGTTTAATTTCGCCGATCTGACCATCGACGATATCGACAGGATCGAGGTCGTGCGCGGACCGCAGAGCACCTTGTATGGGCCGCGTGCTCTCGCCGGCGTTATTCAAATTTTTACCAAACAAGGAACAGGAACGCCAGGGGCGATGTTCGCCGCGGAAGGCGGATCGTACGACACTTTCCGTGAATGGAGCCAGAGCGATGGCAAGATCGGCACCTTCGATTATTCAGTCGGCGCAAGCCGGCTCGATACCGACAACGCGCGCCCCAATAACAACTATCGCAACACGGCAGCGATCACCGACGTCGGCTGGTCACCTAACGAACAATTGCGGATCGGCAGCTTGTTTACTTACTCGCTAAGCGACACTGGAAATCCAAACACGATCTTCGATCCGCGTCCCA
The DNA here is from genome assembly GCA_046731655.1 of Verrucomicrobiota bacterium. Classification (GTDB taxonomy): domain Bacteria; phylum Verrucomicrobiota; class Verrucomicrobiia; order Chthoniobacterales; family UBA10450; genus Udaeobacter. The sequence continues at coordinate 11,434 of JBKPLM010000104.1, forward strand.
TTGATCATTTTCTCACGGAGCGCTGGCTAATCGGCCCTCACATCGATTGGAAGCCAACCGAGTGGTGGGACCACAAGTTCGTTTTTAGTTACGATCACGAACGGCAACTGAACGATCCCACCCAGGACGGCTTCGTCGGGCCAACTCGGGCCCTCTTCGAACGGACGCAGATTGATTACCAAAATGATTTGCATCCAACGTCGTGGCTCACGCTCACTTCCGGTTTTTTCTACAGCCGCGTTAACGCCGGACAGGAACGCCCGTTTGTTCTGCAAATTTTTGGACCACAACCGACGTTTGTGAGCGATCACACCGAAGAGATCGCCGGATTCTTGCAGGCGACATTCACGCCGATCCAAAATTTGATCTTTGTCGCCGGCGGTCGGTTCGATCATTTCAATCAGTTCGGCGGCGTCTGGACTTATCG
>JBKPLM010000105.1:0-7898 GCA_046731655.1 Verrucomicrobiota bacterium
GATTAACGGCTCCGAATGCTTTCGGAGTCACAACCCTAACTTCAACCCGGGAGGAGAATTTATTTTCCTCCCGGTTTTTTTGTTTGTCATCCCGCGTCGCAAGAGACCACGGGGGATCTCATAACCGGAGCCAGCGATTGCGCAATGTCATTAGATAATCTATCAGCTTGCGAGAGATACTTCGCTGCGCTCAGGATGACACGCGATGCCTGCTGTTCTTCAATTGCATTTCCGCTGTGCACTTTGTTTTCTTTGTGCAACGTAATGCTTTGCGATGAAGCATTATCTCGATGCGGCTGAAAAAGCCGCGCGCGCAGCTGGAAAGTTGCTTCGGGAAAATTTCCGGCGACCACAGCGGGTCAATGCCGTGGCAGCGCACGATATCAAGCTCGAGATCGATGTTCAGGCACAGGAGTTGATTACCAAGCTGCTTCTCAAAGAATTTCCAAAGCACGCGCTTTACGGCGAAGAAGGAATCGTAGGTGATCAATCCGGCGAGCACCAATGGATCGTCGATCCGCTTGATGGCACCGTGAATTATTTCTATGGTATTCCGCATTTTTGCGTCTCGATTGCGCTTCGCTTCCGCAATGAAGTCATGGTTGGTGTTATCTATGACCCCGTTCGCCGTGAGATGTGGAAAGGACAAAAAGGTGAGACCCCAAAATTGAATGGCGCTCCCTTCCACGTGAGCGATCGTGCAGATCTCGCGGAAGCCGTGGTCTCCGTTGGGCTCGCGAAAACCGCCGAGACGATCGACACCAATTTCCCATTGCTCCAGCAAATGATTCATCGCGTGCGCAAGTGCCGGGTACTCGGCAGCGCTGCGCTCGACTTAGCCTACGTCGCCTGCGGACGACTCGATGCTTACATCGAGCAGGGAATCAGCCTGTGGGACATTGCAGCCGGCTGGCTCCTGGTTGAAAACGCCGGTGGAACTGTCGATCTTCGCCCGCGCGAGAATATGAAAGATAAATACAGCATCATTGCGTCCAATGGCGTTATTAATCTCAAACTGTGATGAACGACGAAGCGCAAACGACAGATGACGAGCGAAGCCCATGACTCGATGCGGAATTGGCTACGACGTGCATCGCCTCGCTGAAGGCCGAAAACTGATTCTTGGCGGCGTCGAGATTGCGCACTCGCGTGGATTGGAAGGGCATTCTGACGCAGACGTTTTGTCTCACGCGATCGCCGATGCGTTGTTGGGCGCAATCGGCGCCGGCGATATCGGCCAACATTTCCCAAACACGGACGAGTCCATTCGCGGGATCAGCAGCATTGAGATTTTGAAACACGTGAGCAAGTTGCTTGCGGGAAAGAAAGCCCGCGTGCTCAACATCGATGCAACTATTATTGCCGAAGAACCGAAGATCGCGCCGCACGTTTCCGCGATGCGGAAGAAGATTGCGGACGCGATCGAAGGTAGCGAATCGAATCTAAGCATCAAAGCGACGACAAATGAAAAGCTCGGACCCATCGGGCGCGGCGAGGGTATCGCCGCGATGGCGGTGGCAACCGTTGAAACCGAATGATGCACTAGGTTTAGAAGTGCCCACCAAAACGGTCATGGTGAGCGAAGCGAACCATCCCTCAATCGAAGCGATGACTTTCTGAAATAAAAAAGCGTGCCATGCTTTTGTGAGGTCGCTCGCTTCGCTCGAGATGACACGTAGCAAAGAAAATGTCGCTCCGGTTTTTTAACACTTACTCACGCAAGATCGAAGAGTTCGAGCCGCGCAATCCGACAGAGCGCGCAATCAGCATCTATACGTGCGGACCAACTGTTTATAGCCGCGCGCACATCGGCAATTTTCGCGCTTACATCTTCGAAGACTTACTTCAGCGTCACCTGGAACTGCGCGGTTATAAGGTGCATCGGGTGATGAACATCACCGATGTGGATGACAAGACGATCCGCGGTGCGCGCGAAGCCAAAGTGCCGCTGGCGAAGTTCACCGAGCAATTCAAAAAGACGTTCTTTGAAGATTCGGAAACATTGCGGATTAAACGCGCAGATGAATTCCCCGCTGCCACTGACCAGCGTTACATCGACAGGATGATCGAGATGATTGGCGAGCTCATCGCACGCGGTCTGGCTTATCAGGCGGACGACAAATCAGTTTATTTTCGTATCAACAAATTTCCGAATTACGGCAAGCTCGCGCACTTCGATCTCACGCAATTGCAATCGACCGGACGCGTGAAACATGACGAATACGATAAGGAACACATTGGCGATTTCGCACTCTGGAAAGCGTGGGATGAAGAAGACGGCGATGTGAAGTGGGATTCGCCATGGGGACCAGGCCGGCCCGGCTGGCACATCGAATGCAGCGCGATGGCGACGGCGTTGCTCGGCGACCAGATCGATATCCATTGCGGCGGCGTCGATAATATTTTTCCGCATCACGAAGCGGAAATCGCGCAGAGTGAAGGCGTGACGGGAAAGAAATTCGTCCGTTACTGGCTGCACTGTGCGCATTTGCTGGTCGACGGTCAGAAAATGGCAAAGTCGTTAGGGAACTTTTATACTGTTCCGGATATTCTGGCGAAAGGTTACACCGGGCGCGAGCTTCGGTACGCTCTATTGCGCGTACATTATCGCGTACCGCTCAATTTTACCTGGGAGGGAATGAAAGAGGCGAGAGAGTCGTTAGGTCGAATTGATGAATGGTTGCAACGCTTGCGCCAAGTTGCAGAAAAAGAAAACGTCCAACTCTCAGTTTCGATAAATCGCGAGCAGGTGTCCAACCCGCCTCCGGCCTGGACGGGCTCCGCCGTGGCGAGCGCCCAACGCCCAACGCAGCAGTTTGAAGAAGCGCTGGACGACGATCTGAACATTTCCGCAGCGTTCGGATTCCTGTTCGAATCGATTCGCGAAACGAATCGCGCGATGGATGAAAACAAACTCGACGACGCCTCAGCAAACGTATGGCTCAATTGGTGGGAACGAATCAACGCGGTCCTCAATTTCGAATCCGAGACCGAAATCGTTGTCCCGGCGGAAGTGACGCAGCTTGCGAACGAGCGTCACAATGCACGACGCGAGAAGAATTGGAAACGAAGCGACGAACTGCGTGATCAAATTTCCGCCTTGGGCTGGGAAATACGCGACACGAAAGACGGCCAAAAACTGACTCCCCGCGCGGCGTGATCTAGGGAGCAAAGCTGCTAGTCTGCAGGTCTCTGCAGCTTGGCGAGACCGGGAACTTGGGGTGACCTCAAATTACGTTTGCGGAGATGTTGCCGGGAGGGCTGCCGGCAACTACAGGGTGGGCAGCTGTGCTCCCAGAAAAATGCACTAGCAACTCTCAGAGCGATTGATCATCTTGAGCACTGAAATGTTTGCACCCGCCGATTTTCTTAACCTCGAACACACGGCTCACCCCAAACTGTTCGAAAATCAGAATTACGTCTGGGACGCGCTCAAACAAATTGCCAGTTACCTGCAGTTTCGTCTCAAGCCTGCAATCCTGGGCGAGCTCATGGGCAAGCCTTTTATCAGCAACCATGTTTTTATTGGCAGAGGAACAGTCGTCGAACAGGGCGCCGTGTTGAAGGGTCCGGCGTGGATCGGCGACAACTGCCACATTCGCAGCGGCTGTTACGTGCGCGAAAACGTGATCGTGGGAAACGGCGTAGTCATGGGAAACTCCTGCGAATTCAAAAATTCCATCCTGTTCGATGAAGTGCAGGTGCCACACTTCAATTACGTAGGTGATTCGATCATAGGTCATCACGCACATCTGGGTGCAGGCGTGATTCTCTCAAACGTAAAGCTCGATCACGCCGAAATCGCGGTCGTAACACCCGATGGCCACATTCCGACAGGCCTGAGAAAATTTGGCGCAATCATTGGCGATAGAACAGAGATCGGCTGTAACTCAGTGATCAATCCCGGTTCGGTTATCGGTCGCGACTGCATGATTTATCCAAGCGTAAATTTCCGCGGTGTTCTTCCCCATGGCAGCATGGTCAAGCTGCGGCAGGAACTGCAGGTCGTCGAACAACGCGCAGGTTAGCTGTCACCGAATAACAGCAAGAAGAAGAACAAAGAGATCAACCGCGGATGGGGGGGGATTCGAACCCCCGGTGCCTTGCGGCACACACGCTTTCCAGGCGTGCACAATAGACCGCTCTGTCACCCATCCGAGCGAATCTTCTTCTTCCTCCGCATCTTAATCTTAGTACGGCTGGAGACAATCGGAACGAACCGAAGACCAAGAGGAAGAGGAAGATTATTACAGCTGCAAGCGCCGGAACAATTCGCCGAGTGGCAATTGAATACCAATGTAAAATTCGCCGAAGTCTGCATACTCGGCGCTCACCGGATCGAAACGCATCTTATAAACGATCGCTTTGATCTGGAATGTGTCGCGCGCAAACAGCGTCACGCCCCATTCCGCGTCGTCGAGGCCGGTTGAACCGGTGATGAGCTGTTTCACCTTGCCTGAGAACTCGCGTCCGACTGCGGCGTGTCCTTTCATCAGTTTGCGGCGCCCTTCATACGGCAGCGCGTACCAATTTCGCTGTTCGCCACGGCGTTTGCTCATGTTATAAAAGCAAACGATTGGCCAATCGGGCAGCGTGGGATAAACGCGCTCCTGCCGGTAATGTTTCATTCGCTCGCGAAACGTCATCAGGGCTTGATCGAGTTTTGCCGGATCGCGCCGCACACCCGGCTCGAGCGTTTGAGCGTACTCGTCTTCGTTCGTGATGTATTCGCTTTCCTCAGTAAGCGACAGATAGCTGTAAACCGGGGTCAGGACGTCCGCGCCTAACGAGAGTGAGAGCCGCTTCTCGATCTTGTTGGCATTATGCAGGTCGGGCGTGATCAACATGAAGCCGACGTCTGCCTTTGGCGTCACCATGCTGAGAGCGAGTAATTGCGTTGAATCCATCGCGCGCACTTCCTGCGCCAGCGACGAAAGATTTGTTTTTGCAGTATTTTGTTCTTCACGGCTCTGCAACTGCCATTGGCCGTACTCAATCCGGTAAAACAAATGCAGACAGTGCCAGCCCGCTTCAGGAACCAGTGCTGTGTTCTTGTCAGTCATCGCGGCTTAGTTTCGGATGCGGACGATAGTAACGCAACCATCGCCACCAAAGCTGTCATCCCGAGTCCCGCAGACGGGGGACCTCACAACGGGGCTTTTGAACACCCAAGTTACCTCGTGTGCCTTTGTCAGTTATGCGAGATCCTTCGCTTCGCTCAGGATGACGTTGCAGTTTAGCCCGCCGGCGTTGCCGCTTTCGGCAGATGCGCCATGCAGTACTCTTCGCCATCGCGTGCAACGCGGAAGTCGAGGTTTGGATCGCTTAATTCGGTCGCGCCGCAGACTGCGCATTTATGAAGTGGTTCGGCTTCGCTTCGGGAACTCTGCGCATAGCGTTTTCTTCGGGCCGAAACCTCGCCACGATGGCGGGCATCGTGAATGATTTCCTGTCCAAAAAAGATCAGATAATTGGCCAGTGCAGCCACCAGCGCCATGCGATAGGAATTTGTGCCGATAACAAACCCGAATAATAAAAACGCTGCTGAGACCCAGGCGATCCATTTGATTTTCGCCGGCAGGACAAAGAAAAGATAGATCACCTGATCCGGGTAGAACCGCGCGAAAGCGAAAAACAACGAAGCGTACAACATTGAATTGGAAAAACGCGCGCCGAAGAAAAATGCGGCTGCTGTCGTACCGATCATTCCAACGATGAAATAGAGTGTAAGGCGAAGCGCCCCCCACGCCTGTTCAAGGCCTTCGCCGATGAACCAGAGGAACCAAAGGAGGAGGAAGACCCACAAAAAACTGTCGGTCTGCGGAAGAAAAATATACGTGATCAGTCGCCAGATTTCGCCGTGGCGAATCCGCGCGGGATCGAGATCGAGCATGAAACGAAAACCCGGGTTCAACCGAATCAGCAAAAAGACGAGCGCGTTAAAAACGACTACGATGCGCATCAAGCCGGGAATGCCGAGAAAACCGAGGCGTCGTTCGAGTTTATCGAGCCAAGTCATTGCTCGCGGACAGTAGCGCAACAATCTCTCACCTCAATCCTCTCCCTTTCCGAAGGGTGAGGCGGACCTTTGCCCGGCGAGGGAAAATCGGACGTTCGGATCCTTTCCTCTTCTCCTCGATCGAGGAGAAGATGAAGATGAGGAGTCGAAGCCGAGTCCATCTGCTTGCGATAGCTCTCACTGAGTCTAGGCTGTCGCTCGTGACGCAAGGCGAGTACAACAAGACACCGCTTTACAGGGAACACGTCCGGCTCGGCGCGAGAATGGTTTCTTTCGCCGGATGGCTCATGCCGGTGCAATACACGAGCATCGTGGAGGAACATCAAGCCGTGCGAAACAATGTCGGGATCTTCGACATTTCGCATATGGGACAATTGATCGTGGAGGGAGCAAGTGCGTGCGAATGGCTCAACACCATGCTCACAAATAACGTCGGCAAGCTCGACGTTGGAACGGGTCAATACACGTTTCTGCTGAACGACCGTGGTGGCATCATTGATGACCTGATAGTTTATCGGATCGGCCAGCAGAAATTTCTGCTTGTAGTAAACGCGGCACGAGCAAACGAGGATTTCGCATGGTTGCAACGACATCTCAAGGAGGGGCGATCTCCAGACCGTCCGAGCGGCGGACTGGAGACCGCCGCTCCTTGTAAACTCTTCAATCGCAGTGCGGATTTTGGCGGAGTGGCCATTCAAGGACCGCGCATCGCAGAACTATTTCGCGCTCTGTTTGGCACGAATGCCGATCTTCCGTCGCGAAATTCGATTGCCGATTTTCCATTCGAGGGGATGACTGTTTCCATCGCGCGCACCGGTTACACAGGAGAGGATGGGATCGAGGTTTTCTTTCGAGCAACAGACGCAGTAAAATTTTGGAATTCCGCGCTCGAAAAAGGTAAAACGTTCGGAATCAAGCCGTGCGGTCTGGGGGCGCGCGACACATTGCGCCTGGAAATGTGTTACCCGCTCAACGGCTCAGATCTTTCGCCGGAACGAAATCCTATCGAGGCAGGACTGGGATTCTTTGTCGATCTGACAAAGCCGAACTTCATCGGACGCGACGTTTTGCTCGAAACAAAAGAAAAAGGACCGCGCGAAAAGCTCGTGCCGTTTCGGATGAAAGAGAAAGGAGCGCCACCGCGACCGCATTATGGAGTCTTCGAGAATGGTGAACGTATAGGAGAAGTTACCAGCGGAACGCTTTCTCCGAGCTTGAACTGGGGCGTAGGCATGGCGTATGTCTCGGCGGCGCACGCAAAAATTGGCGCGCAGATTGATATCGAAATTCGCGGGCAAAAATTTCCGGCCACCATAGAAAAGAAACCACTCTACAAAAAACAATGAATGTCCCTGACGAATTGCTTTACACCGAATCACACGAATGGATTAAACGAGAAGGCGACAACGTCCGTGTCGGCATTACCGATCACGCCCAATCTGAATTGACTGATGTGGTTTACGTCGAGCTACCGAAAACGGATCGGCAAGCGAACGCCAAAGAAGCGATCGCAGTTGTCGAATCAGTGAAAGCGGCCAGCGACATTTACGCGCCGGTGAAAGGAATGGTCGTGGAAGTAAACAAAGCGCTCGAGGCAGACCCGGGCTTGATCAACCGCGAACCGTACGGCCAGGGCTGGATTTTCGTTCTTAAACTTGAAAACCCAGACGATCTCAAAGAGTTGAAAGACGCGGAAGCTTACAAGAAGCAGATCGGTTAACCATTCTTCACAGACGAGAGTGCTCGCCGTGCTCGCCTGCCTAGCGGCACGCGAGTTTTCGGCCTTTCGCTCAGCCTGAATGGGATCTGGTGCGATGAAGATCAAATACTTCAAGTCAGCAAACGATTTTCGCAGATGGCTGGAGAAGAATCATGCGAC